>JBIKMF010000371.1:0-4171 GCA_044359425.1 Phycisphaerales bacterium | reverse complement strand
GGCGTTTGGGGAGGCGCTGCGGCCTGACTTCAAGACGTACTGCGAGCAGGTGGTGAAGAACGCGAAGTGCCTGGGCGAGTCGCTGACGAAGCACGGGTACCGGTTGACGACGGGGGGGACCGACAACCATCTGATGCTGGTGGATCTGCGTGCGCGGCACGCGGATCTGACGGGCAAGGATGCGAGTCAGTGGCTCGAGAACGCGGGGATGATCTGCAACATGAACGGGATCCCGGACGATCCGCGGCCGCCGCGGGTCACGAGCGGCGTGCGGCTGGGGACGGCGGCGACGACGACGCGTGGGTTCAAGGAAGAGCAGATGCGGATCGTGGCGGGGTGGATCGACACCGTGCTCGACGCGGGGCTGAAGGGCGACATCGAGGGCGTGTCGCGGAAGGTGCGTGAGGAGATCCGCTCGATGTGCGGGCGGTTCCCGCTGCCGAGCTGAAGGGCGTAGCGGCTATTCGAGGACTTTGAGGGGAGCTTCTGCGCTGGTGGTGCGCTGGGAGGCCGCGTCTGTGAAGACGGCCTTTATCTGCATGGGGTCGGCGCGCGAGGGGAGTGGGAGTTCGAGGAGGTAGTGGGTGCCGAAGGGGCTGGCGCGGTAGGCGTCGCGGAGTTGCGTTGGGGAGAGCGAGAGGGCGGCGAGCTGGGAGCCGGCGGCGTCGGTGATGGAGAGGGAGAGGGTGCCGACGAGTTGGAGGAAGCGGTCGCGGCCGTCGCGTGGGATGAGGTAGATGTGGGCGACGAGTTTGGCGTCGAGCACTGAGTCGGGGTCGATTTCGAGGCGGGTGAGGAGTGGGGCGGCGTCGAGGGCGCCGGAGGGGTCGGCGGCGTTGAGTTTGAGGCGGGCCTCGTCGCGTTCGCGTTCGGCGGCGAGGGCGCGGGACTCGAGGGATCGGACCTCTTGGCGGAGGTGGTGGTTCTCGGCTTCGACGGAAGACTCGCCGCCGACGTGGAAGCGGCAGGCGGTGAGGGTGAGGAGGGGGGCGAGGAGGAGGGAAAGAAAAAAGCACCGCGGGAGTGCGGTGCTTGGGGGAGGCGAGGGGATGTTGGTTGCCGCGGTCATGTGCGGCAGAGTTTATTCCTCGACGGGGCGGTCGTCTTCGCGATGGTTGGGCATTCGTTCGAGGACGGCGTCGACGAGGCCGTATTCGAGCATTTCCTTTTCATCGAGCCACTTGTTGCGGTCGCAGTCTTTGGTGATGCGATCGACGGTCTGGCCGGTGGCGTCGGAGTAGATCTGGTAGAGGCGCTCGCGGATGCGGAGCATTTCGCGGGCCTCGATTTCAAGGTCGGTGGCCTGACCTTCCATGACACCGCCGAGGAGGGGCTGGTGCATGAGGTTGCGGGCGTTGGGGAGGGTGAAGCGCTTGCCCTTGGTGCCGCTGACGGAGATGAGGGAGCCCATGGAGGCGGCCTGGCCGATGATGTAGGTGCAGACGTCGCACTTGATGTACTTCATCGTGTCGATGATGCCCAGGCCGGCGGAGACGGAGCCGCCGGGGGAGTTGACGTAGACGTGGATGTCGTTCTTGGAGTCTTCGTTGGCGAGGAAGAGGAGCTGGGCGACGACGAGGTTGGCGAGTTCGTCGGTGATGGGGCCGCCGATGAAGATGATGCGGTCTTTGAGGAGGCGGGAGTAGATGTCGTACGCGCGTTCGCCTTTGGCGGACTTTTCGATGACGATGGGGACGAGGTATCCGGACATGGGTGTTGGAACGCTTGGGGGTCGCGGGGACCTTGAGAAACTTGGGGGGTCGGGGCGACGGGCGTTCACATCTCCTGTGGGGTGATGACGAGAGGGAGGACGGGGCTCAGCGGGTGGCCGGGCGGATTTCCTTCGGGGTCTCGGCGAGGACTTCGTCGACGAGGCCGTACTTCTTTGCTTCTTCGGCGGTGAAGAACTTATCGCGTTCGGAGTCGGCCTGGATCTGTTCGACCTTCTGGCCGGTGTGGAAGGCGAGGATGCGGTTGAGTTCCTGCTTGGACTTGATGATCTGCTCGGCCTGGATGCGGATGTCCTCGGCCTGGCCGGTGACGCCGCCGTAGGGCTGGTGGATCATGACCTTGGCGTGGGGGAGGATGAAGCGCTTGCCCTTGACGCCAGAGGTGAGCAGGACCGCGGCACCGGAGTAGGCGCGGCCGATGCAGTAGGTATTGACGGGGCTCGAGAGGAACCGCATGGTGTCGTACATGGCGAGGGTGTCGTCAACGGCACCGCCGGGGGAGTTGATGTAGAAGTGGATGTCCTGGCCTCGCTTCTGGTTCTCGAGGTAGAGCATCTGCATCATGACACGAGCGGCGGAGGAGAAGTTGATCTCACCGATGAGGAAGACGATTCGGTTTTCGAGCAAGAGCTCGTCGATGGTCATTTCGCGGGTCCGCTGATACGTAACGCCTGCTGCCGGCATGACTTCTGTTCCTTTCCGCCGGGAGTGTGGTGCACTCCCGAAGCTCGGCTCACCGGCCGAAAGTGCGCCGGTGTGGAGGACGGGGGTAGTTCGAACCCGACCGGGGATCGGACCGTCCAGAGGGTACATCGGCGATTGGTCGAGGGGATATGTGCAAATCTCGGACCGTAGAAGTCGAGGATTTGGGCTGCCAGATCGGCAGGCGGGGGATCGGGGGTGGTGACCGGGAAAAAGGGGGGAACTCGGGAGAATCGGGGGCGTTCTCCCGGGTGGTTGACGCTGTTATAGTGGGACAGCCCCGGCGGGAGGGGGTGGGGCGGTCCGCCAGTTTGTCAGGCTCGTGTGAGACTTGCTCGCTGAATGCTACTACTCGGAGACTTCGACGTGCCCACCGCGGTGATCAGTGACGTCCATGGAAACGCGGTTGCGCTGCGGGCGGTACTCGCGGACATCGAGCGGCGGGGGATTCAGCGGATTGTGTGCCTCGGTGACACCGTGGGCTACGGCCCTGATCCTCTTGAGTCCGTGGACATGGTGCGGTCGCGGTGCGCGTGGTCGCTCATGGGCAATCACGACTACGGGGTGCTCTATGAGCCGACGAACTTCAACCCCGGGGCCGAGAGCGCGGCGTTCTGGACGCGGGATCAGTTCGATCGGGAGCCGGATGCCGGGCTGAGGGGGCAGCGGTACGAGTTCTTGAACCGGCTGCGCGTGCGGGTGGTTGAGCAACTCGGGCCGGGCGGGGTGGAGCCTGTGGGGGCTGGCGGGCGGCAGGGGGTGCAGGTCTTGGCGGTGCACGGTTCGCCGCGGCGGCCGATCAACGAGTACATCTTCCCGGACGACGCGGTGAGTTCGCCGGACAAGTTGGAGAGCATCTTTGACCGGGTGCAGCGGGTGTGCATCGTTGGGCACACGCATGTGCCGGGGGTGTTCACGGATGAGCCGGACTTCTACTCGCCGAACGAACTCGGGGAGGAGCGGTGCTACATCTTCCGCGAGGATGAGAAGGCGATTGTGAACGTGGGGTCGGTGGGGCAGCCGCGGGACTTTGATCCGCGTGCGAGCTACGTGGTGATTTACGGGGCCGGCGAGGCGGTGGTGGATCGGCCGGGGTTCAAGCCGAATGCACCGCTGGGGCTGGTGGAGTTTGTGCGGATCGAGTACGACATCAACGCGACGGCGTCGAAGATCAAGTCGAACCCGCAGTTGAGTGACTGGCTGGGGGATCGGCTGTTCGAGGGGCGGTAGGGGTTGCGTCGAGGGCGAAAGGCAGAGAAGGTGGGGCGGGTCGTGCTATCGTTGGGGCCTGTCTCGCCGCAACGGCGGGCGGCTCACTCCCAACGAACCTGCGCCATATGCCACAACCAAAGAACACGCTTGCACGTCTGTTGATTCCTGCCGCGGCCATTGTTTTGGGGCTCGGCGTGACGTGGGCCTTTATCAACGGGTCGAAGGTGAAACCGCCTGCGGGGGGTACGGGTGCGGCGGCGGTGGGGAAGGAAGCGGGGACCCCGACGCCGGAGGCGGGGGCCGTGACTCCGCAGGCGGGGGCCGGGAAGGTCGATGCGCAGCCGTCGGGGTCGGGCGTGCAGACGCCCGCCGCGGGGAGTGTGCCGGCACCGGCGGGGGCGGCGAGCCTTGGCTCGTTGGAGGGGCTGAAGACGCGGGTGTTTGACAGCTCGGCGAGCGTGGGTGGGGTGGTGCTGGGGTCGCTGGACAAGGCCGGCGACGGTGCGCAGCAGGTGACGATGTCGGTG
>JBIKMF010000370.1:0-4172 GCA_044359425.1 Phycisphaerales bacterium | reverse complement strand
AGGCAGCGGGATCGTCGCCATGCACCCAACCATCGACTCCGGTGCCGGCTCCTCCACCTCGAGCGCCGCGCACAGCACCCGCCGACCCTCCATCACCACCTCGTGGTTCCGCCGCATCAACGCCGGCCACCCGCCCGCGAACAGGCTCCCCATGCAGGCGATCGCCGCCGGCACCGCCAGCTCCGACGTCCGGTCGTCCGTCCCGAGGTAGTCAAAGTCCCGCAGGAACAAGCCCCGATCCGGCCTCACCTTGTGCACCCGGCTGTTCAGGCACAGCGGCCTGATCAGGTGCTGCCGGTCCGGCCTCACGTACAGGAACCCGCTCCCCCGCGGCCCGCACAGCCACTTGTGCCCGCTGCACACCCAGTACGTCGGCTTCAGGGCGCTCACGTCCACCGGAACCTGCCCCGGAGCGTGCGCCGCGTCCACCACCACGTCGATCCCCCGCCGATGGCACTCCCGCACCACCCGATCCACCGGGAACACCAACGCCGTCGCGCTCGTCACGTGCGACACGAACACCAGCCGCGTCCGCTCGGTCATCGCCCCCACCACCGCCTCCACCACCTGGTCCTCGCTCCGGATCGGGAACGGCACCGCCGCCTTCACCGCCCTCGCCCCCGTCCGCGCGCACACCCGCTCCAGCTCGTTGTGCAACGACTGGTACTCGTGATCCGTCAGCAGAATCTCGTCCCCCGGCCGCAGCGGCGTGCAGTTCAGCAGCGTCGCCAACGCGAACGTTGCGTTCGGCACGGGCGCGAGGTCCGCTCCGCGGCAGTTCACAAACCGTCCCAGCTCCGCCCGCGCGTCGTCGAGCAGGTGCTCCAGGTCCACCTTGAGGTACCGCACCGGATCCCGCTCCGCTCGCGCCCGCAGTTCGTCCTGCGCATCCTGAACGGCCTTCGGTGTCGCCCCGTAGGAACCGTGGTTCAGGAAGTCGTTCGCGGGATCGAGCGTCCAGCCCGCAGCAGACAACATCCGGCGGTCCGCCGAGTGCCCCACTGCGTGCACGATGGATTGTGTAGAGATCACTGGCGCGTTCTATCGGCGAGCAGGTCCGTCGCGGCGCAGAAATCCGGCGCCCGTTTGACGATAGCCCCGCTCCCCTTCAGAACGGCGCTTCCCGCACGATCTCCAGCCCCGCTCCGGTGTCCGGATCCGTGAACGAGAGCATCTCCGAGTGCAGCCACAACCGAGTCTCCGCGCCGCGAACGCCGTACAGCGGATCACCCCGGATCGGACACCCAAGCCCTCCGCGCGATTGATCCTCCCGACGCGCCGGGTCCGAGGCAAACGCCTCCGTCGGCGTCGCCGAATGCACGCGAAGCTGATGCGTCCTCCCCGTGTGCGGCTCAAACCGAACCCGCGTCTCTCCATTGCCGCGGCCGATGACCTCGAATCGCGTGACGGCTTCGCGCCCGTGAACGAAGTCGACGATCTGGTACGGTCGCCGTTCGACGTCCAGTCGCAGCGGCAGCGAGATCTCGCCGCGCTGCGGTTCAACATCACCGACAAGCACCGCCGTGTATCGCTTCCCGACTCGTCGTTCCTCGAACGCGCGCGAGAGTGTGCGCTGCGCGTCAAGCGTGAGCGCGACGATGAGGAGACCCGAGGTGTCCATATCGAGGCGGTGCACCATCATCGGGCCGGTGGCGTGGGGGAACGCCGCACGAACACGCGCGATGACGCAGTCCTGCTTTTCGGGACCGATCCCGGGGACGGAGAGGAGCCCGGAGGGCTTGTCCACAACGACAAACCCCTGCGAAACATGGACATAATGGAGAGAAAGGGGGTTCACGGGGGCTTGGCCGCCATAAGCCAGGGGAATTGCCAGTTTTGGGTGTTTTCCGAACGTATACCTTCCCGAATCACTTGCCGTGCGGTTGGCTTTCGGTTAGCATTTACCAAACGCGTAGGGCGAAAGCTGATCGGGTCAGAAGGATCGATCCGAGAAGAAGGACAGGAAGAAGAGTAGCGAGTGCTCGCACGCGGGACAGTGGTTGTGGGGGACCTGATTGGGGACCTGATCGAGGCGAAGAGCCGGGGTCCAAAGCGCGGGGCGCATCAGGCGGTGAACGGAAGCAAGGCGCACGACTGATGTGCGCAGGTCGGTGAAGTTCGAGCGGGGACTCGCTCGACGGTTGGGAAGGCAGATGGAGTTCCGAGCACGGATGCTCGGGAAGTCCCGCGACTCGGAGCCTCGTGCGGGAGCACGGAGCATCGAGGTTGGCGGGAAGGAGCACGGACGATGTCAACCTACGAGCCACCTGTCATCAGTCTCGGACCCGGCGGGGATTTTGTCCGCCAGTTCGTCCGCCTCGACGGGCACGGAACCCGTCTGGTCGAACGAGCACTGGGGGACCGGGGTCTGGTCGGGACGGAGTTTGGCGGAGTGCCGGCCGCGACGCTGGTATGGACCGCCGCTCAGCGAGCCCGTTCTGAGGATGCCCTCCCGGGCGGGGTGGGCGAGTCGGTCCTCGGGTCGCTCTTCGGTTGGTGCTGTGGGTGGTTCCGTGGGTGGTTCCGGGACGGGTGGGCTGGTTTGGGGTTGGGATCGAGTCGGGAGCGAGCGACAGCTCGAGCCTGGTCTTCACGAGTCAGGTCTTTGGGGACGCAATCCTCCGGGACCTGGGCTCAGAGCGAAACAAGCGTGGTCGCGGCAGCCGCCGCCCCACTCGTCAGTCTGGGAAACCAATCGGTGCTCACGGGAGCCACAGCGTGCGAAACGGCAGAAAGGGAGGCGGAGCGGGGCGACGGTGCAGTGTGTTCATCCGTCGGCAGTCTGATCGAAGTGAACTGTGAACACGAAACCAAGTTCGCGGCACCCGGGAGGGATATTGCCGCGAGAGTGACGACAGAACGGGAGCCTGCGACCCTTCGGGGCCGCCAGGCAGATCAAGAAAGGATTGGGAGTCATGAATCTCACACCCAAGCAGCTCAAGATTCTCCAGCTCATCCGGGACTACCGGGTCCGGCGTGGCTATTCGCCGACGATGCAGGAGCTCGCCGACGAGATCGGCGTGAGCAAAGTGACGGTCTTCGAGCACGTCGAGGCCCTGATCAAGAAGGGCGCGCTGATCCGCGAGCCCAACAAGGCACGCTCTTTGTCCATCGCTGACGGCGTCGCCGTCCCCGATGAGGCCCGCCCCCTCCGGTTCCCCCTCGTCGGCCGTATAGCCGCTGGGAACCCCATCGAACGCGTCGCCGACACCGAGGAAATCGACCTCAACGACGTCCTCGGCCCCGCGCCCGGTCGTCAGACCTCCACCTTCGCCCTCAAGGTCGAAGGCGAGTCCATGCGTGACGAGGGCATACTCGATGGTGACTTCGTCCTCATCGAACGCACCGCCGTCGCCCAGAACGGTGACAAGGTCGTCGCCCTTCTCCCCGATGGCTCCACCACCCTCAAGACCTTCTTCAAGGAGGACGACCACATCCGCCTCCAGCCCGCCAACCCCAGCTTCGACCCCATCCGGGTCAAGTTCTGCCAGGTTCAGGGCATCGTCAAGGGTGTCGTCCGCCGCTACGGCCGCTAACGCCCCCAACATCCCCATCGCATGAAAAGGCCCGCCATCTCGGCGGGCCTTTCTTCTTTCGTTCGATTCCTCTCGCGTCCGGCCACGAGCGTTCGCCGAGCGCGATGCCGCGATCAAACGCCGATTACTGCGACACTGCCTTCAGCCGCTCGATGATCGCCGGGTCACAACCGGCCGCGGCGGCCTTGTCGAACTGCTCGCCGGCCAGGTTCACGCGCCCTTCGGCCTGCATCAGCACGCCCAGCAACAGCCATGAGGAGCCCGTGTCGTGCGCGTTCGCGTAGATCGACGCACGCACCACGAGGTCCCGCAGTTCCGTCTGGTTCAGGCCGAGTTCGAAGCGGTTCAGCGGCTCACCGGCGAGGCCGATGTCCGTGGAGTACGCCATCCGCATCATCGCGGCCGCGTCGTCCGGGTTGCGGGCCGAGAGCAGCGCGACCGACAGCCACCGCATCGCCTTGCCGTCCGAGGGATTCTCGCGAACGTACGCCCGCAGCCAATCCACCGCAGCGTCGTACCGCTCCGCGTGCATCGCTTCCACGGCGCGATCGAGTTCCGTCGCGCTCACGGGCGCATCGTCCTGGGCAGCGGGCAGCGTCGGCAGGGTCAGGTTCGAGGCCGTCGCCAATCCCGGGT
>JBIKMF010000056.1:0-15068 GCA_044359425.1 Phycisphaerales bacterium | reverse complement strand
CATCGCGCTCGGCGATCCTCCGCAGCCGTTCTTCCGTCAACTCACCGGCCTCCGGCATCCGCGCAAGACCCCTGACGCTCGTCGTCGGCGCACGCCGCACCATCACCGGCACGCTTTCGCCAAGGACGCGCAGCACCTCGCGCCCGTCGATCTCCTCGACATCGCCGCGCAGGCGCACCGTGCCCATTCCGCACCCGATGTCCCCGCCGATCGCCGCGGGATAGACCAGATCATGGGTCGAGAACGCCGTTCCCACGCACACGCCCTTCGACGGGTGGACATCCGGCATCACCGCCAGCCGCCGCACATCGGGCATGCTCAGGGTCCGCAGGAGCATCAGCCCCGTCGCGGTCTCCATCGGGTCCGCAAGCCACATCGCCACCCTCGCATCGCACGCGAGCGCTTCTTCCACGTCGTTCCGCATCCGTTCCGATCTCATGACTCTGTTCCTTCTTATTGCCTCGTCTTACGCCGCGCGGATCAGCACGATCGAAACCGTCATCGCACGCTTCTTGTTCAGCGTCCGCGCCAGCTCGTGCCGCACCCGGAGCGACGCCCGCTCCACCGCATCACCCGCCGCGATCCGCCGCGGCTCATCCGCACGCGTCGCAACAACCACCGTGGCGTGCGAGCCCCCGCCCACAACCTCGCACCCCATGACCATGCACGGCGCACCCAGCGCATCCTGCAGGTCGGCCGAGCCATCGAGCGCACGCTGCGCCTCGCGCAGCACGTACTTCTCGAGTTGCTCGTTCTTCACGTCGCCGCGATTGGAAACTCTCCGCTCGCGCGACTCGCCACGCGTCCGCGCGGCATCCCACTTCGCGGGCGCGCACTCGCCGCGCTCCCGCGATCTGCGGTCCTTGCCCATGTCACAACTCCGAAGCTCGGCGCGATACCGATCCGCCACCGCGGAGCGCGCAGATGGCGACGCCGCGATGCCCGGTCCGAACGCGGACGAGCGATAGCTCACATCAAATCACATTGATTTCAGGGGGGTTGAAGCTCGCCGATCGATCGCCTTAGCCGGCAAACTCGGCGGAGCTCATCGACATGTTCGTGCTGTTCGCAGACATGGAATGCTCCTTTCGCGCAGGATCGCGCCCATCATGATACGCGCACACCCCCGCAGTGTTCCACAAAACAAGCCGAAAACTCAGAACTTCACGCCCAGCGTCATGAAGTACTCGAAGTCGTTCGCCTCCGCCTTCCGCGGATCGCTGTCGTGCCGATGCCCCGCGCCCACCTTCAGCATCAGCTTCGATTCCGCGTCCAGCACCGCCTCGTACCCCGTCTTCGCGTCCGTCCGGAACTCGCGGAACTCCGAGAGATCCGGGAAGTAGTCCATCGTCGCGAACAACCGGCTCTTCTCCGAGATCTCCCAGCGGTAGTCCGCGCCGATCACGCCCAGCGGTGTGATCCGATCATCGTTGCCGCCGAACTCCTGCGAAACGCCCGGACCCGCACGCACCACGAGCTCGTGCTCGTTCTTCGCCACCACCGCGTATCCCAAACCCGCTGTCCCCGTGATGCGCCAGTCCCAGTCCGCAAACTGGTCGTACTCGACAGTCCCCGTCGCGAAGAGCCGCCACCGCGTCCCTTCGAGGATCCAGTCGTTCCGCGCTTCCGCATCGAACCGCGACTTCCGCGTGCTCTCCGCGTCCTTCGAGTACACGTACACCCCGCCCACGCTCGTCCGCATCTTCACCGTCTCACGCTTGGCCTCGAACGCGACACGCCCGTTCGTCGAGTCCGTGTTCCCCTCCGACGCGTTCAACCCAACGCTCACTCCGCGCTCCCATCCCTCCCAGAACGGCTTCTCGTCTTCGGTCAGCACCGCATCCAGCGGGTTCCGCGGC
This sequence comes from Phycisphaerales bacterium, assembly GCA_044359425.1. Taxonomy (GTDB): domain Bacteria; phylum Planctomycetota; class Phycisphaerae; order Phycisphaerales; family UBA1924; genus JBEIUO01. The sequence continues at coordinate 13,209 of JBIKMF010000056.1, read as the reverse complement.
GTCGCCGCCTTCTCCGCCTCCTCATCGGTGTGCGCCTCTGCGTCCCCCGTTGCTCCTTCGTTCGGCTCCACCACGATCGCCCCCACCGGCACCTTTAACTCGCCCAGCACCGGGTGCAGCAGCGTCAGCACCACGCCGTCGTTCGCCACGATCGTGCCGCGCAGCGTTTCCCCCGTCGTCAACGTCACCACGTCCTGCGCACCCTGGGCCCACGCACGCCCCGCCATCAGCACGCACACCATCGCAGCAATAGAGATCCATCTCATCGCGACATCCTGCTCATCCCACCGTCTATTCCAAACCCGCGGCACCCCCGCGAGCACCACCAGTCTACGCGCCGCACCGCCGACACCTCCCGCGCCCGGTCCGCCCGCAGCCTTCAGAATTCTCAATCAACCCTGCAAGATCCTCCGCCCCGCGCGCAAGTCTCCGTGGAGGGGCCTCGTGTGAGGATCCCAAGAAAAGCAAACAAGACCGCCTTTGTTCGGAGAATAACCATGAACCGCAACGCCATCGCCGCTTCCTTCGCCGCACTCGCCTCCCTCGCCGCGACCGTCCCCGCTCACGCCGTCGTCTCGTACTTCGACGGCATCTTCAACAACTCCGACTGGACGCTCAACGTCATCACCAACGCCAACGGAGCCGGCAGCGCATCCCAGGGCCTCCAGTTCCTCTCTGGTGGCAACCTCAACGAATACCGCCGCGTCCGCAACCAGCTCGTCGCCACCGGCAGCAACGCCGCCATCTTCGGCTTCCACATGAACACCACCGCGTTCTACAACCCCAACACCCAGGGCGCGATCACCTCCATCCAGTACGCCGAAGATTCCATCAATTTCATCTCCAACACCATCATCCCCGGCAACGGCCAGGGCACCGGCCTCGCCATCCTCCAGGGCGGCACCTACTACCGCCTCTCCACTCCCGCACTCGTCATGCCCTTCACCAGCTTCTCCAACTGGGCTCCCAACTTCGCCGGCGGCATCACCGCCTCCGACATGTGGGAAGTTACACCCTCCGGTACCGTCAACCCCTTCTCCAACCCCGACTTCTCCGCCTCCGGTGGCATCATGCAGCTCGGCTTCTGGCGCGGCAACTCCGGTAACGGCAGCTACAACACCGACTGCGGCATCGACAACTGGAACGTCCACATCCTGCCCTCGCCCGGCTCCGCCGCACTCCTCGGCCTCGGCGGCCTCCTTGCCGGCCGCCGCCGCCGCTGAATCCGCCTCCGCTCCCTCTCTGCTCTCAAACCTCTCGGGCCGCCCTCGCCGACGCGACGGCGGCCCTTTGCGTTCCCTAGCATCCGCACCATGCCTCCAGGCGCAGCCCCCAGCGACCCCAGAATCGCCGCAGTACTCAACAGGTACTGGGGATTCGACACGCTGCGCCCCCTTCAATCCGAATCCATCGCCGCCACACTCGCGGGCCGCGATTCGCTCACCGTCCTTCCTACTGGCGGCGGCAAGAGCCTCTGCTACCAACTCCCCCCGCTCGTTACCGATCGCCTCACGCTCGTCGTCTCGCCGCTCATCGCCCTCATGCAAGACCAGGTCGCCGGCCTCAGCCTCGCCGGTGTCCCCGCCGCGGCGATGATGAGCACGCTCACCCCCTCGCAACTCGCGAACACCCGCGAACGCGTCCTCTCCGGTGAACTCAAGCTCCTCTTCGTCGCCCCCGAACGCCTCTTCAGCCCCTCCTTCATGTCCATGGTCGTCAAGGCCAACCCCGGTCACGTCGCCATCGACGAAGCCCACTGCATCAGCCAATGGGGCCACGATTTCCGCCCCGAATACCGCCGCCTCAGCGAACTCCGCGACGTTCTTCCAAACGTCGTCGTCGGTGCGTACACCGCAACCGCCACGCCCCGCGTCCGCGAAGACATCGTTCAACAACTCCGCCTTCGCAACCCGGAAGTCCTCGTCGGCGACTTCGATCGCCCCAACCTCACCTACCGCATCCTCCCCCGCGGCGACGCCATCGTCCAGACCCGCGACGCCATCAAGCGACACGGCGACGACGCCGCGGCGATCGTCTACTGCATGTCCCGCAAGAAAACCGAAGAGCTCGCCGCCGCCCTCCGCAAACACGGCATAAACGCCGCCGCATACCACGCCGGCATGGAAAGCCGCGACCGCACCAAAGTCAGCGACGACTTCAAGAGCGAGCGACTCAACGTCGTCGTCGCCACCGTCGCCTTCGGCATGGGCATCGACCGCGGCGACGTCCGCACCGTCGTCCACGCCACCATCCCCAAGAGCGTCGAGGCCTACCAGCAAGAAACCGGCCGCGCAGGCCGCGACGGTCTCCCCGCCGAGTGCGTCCTCCTCTACTCCGGTGCCGACGCCTTCATGTGGAAGGACCTCATGCAGCGCGCCGCGGACAACAGCGAGACGCCGGTCTCCCCCGAGTGGACCGCCGCGCAGCACGAGCTCCTCGACAAGATGGTCCAGATCGCCAAGGGAGCCCGGTGCCGCCACCGCGCGCTCTGCGAGTACTTCGGTCAGCAGTACCCAAACGCCGAGTGCGGCGCGTGCGACGTCTGCCTCCGCGAGCTCGACGTCATCCCCGACTCACAGAACATCGCCCGCAAAATCGTCTCCTGCGTCGCCCGCTTCCGTCACCACGCAACCCAGACGGCCTCGCCCGCCTCCGCCTTCGGCGCATCGCACCTCGTCAACGTCCTCCGTGGTTCGATGGAGAAAGCCATCGTCGCCCGCGGCCACGACACGCTCCCGACACACGGCATTCTCAAGAGCCACTCCGTCTACGAACTGCAGTCCTGCATCAGCCAACTCATCGACGAGAACTTCCTCGTCCGCCTCGGCGGCGAGTATCCCGTCGTCGATCTCGGCCCCCTCGCTGGCAAACTCCTCCGCAACGAAGTCACTGCATCGCTCGTCCGCGCCCAGGAATCGCTCGCCGCCGAAGGCGCAGGCGCACGACGCAAGGTCGACCGCGACGCCCGCCCCCTCACCGCCGTCGAACAGCAGCTGTTCGAAAAGCTCCGCGTCTTCCGCCGCCAACTCGCCGAGTCCCGCGGCATCGCGCCCTTCCTCATCGCCAGCGACGTCGTCCTCCAGGAACTCTGCCGCGTCCGTCCCACCCGCATCTCAGGGCTCACCGGTGTTCGCGGCATCGGAACGCGCAAGGCCCACGAGTTGGGGCAGCCCGTCGCGGAGTTGATCGCCGCCTTCTGCCGCGAAAACGGCATCGAGGGCGATCAGCGACCCTCCCGCGACAGCAGCGACGACGAGAGCCCGCTGAAACTCAGCGCGGGTGCCGCCGAAGCCATCGAGAACTTCCGCCGTGGCGACTCCATCGAGCGCGTCATGGAGTCCAGCGGCCGCGCACGCAGCACGGTCGTCGGGTACCTCTGCGACTACATCGTGACCCAGAAGCCCGAGACCATCGCGACCTGGGTGCAGCAATCGGACATTCGCCGAGTGCTCGACGCCGCGAAACGCGTCGATCGCACCTCGCTCCGCGCGGTCCGCGATGCCCTCGTGGAATCGGGAAACGAAGAGATCGGCTACGACCTCATCCGCATCGTGCTCACACACGAAGAAACGCGGTCGGTCAGTCCCTGAACTTCTCGTGGCAGGACTTGCAGGACTTCTGCACGATCGAGAACTGCGCCGAGAGCTTCGCGACGTCCGTCTCGCCCGCGGCAAGCAGATCTTCCAGCGGTTGCACCGCGTCCGCGTTGTGCTCAAGACCCGCGCGGAACTCCTCCCCCTCCCGCGCCGCTCGCCCACCCTGCGCCGACACACGCAGCAGATCCGCAAGACGCCCCGCCTCCGCCGCCGGTTCAAGGTCCGAGCGATCTGCAGGCGACTTCCACCCAGCATTCTCCATCGCCTTCAGGTGCTCCATCACCTCCTCCATCTCAACCATCGAAGCGACAAACGTGCCCGGCTTGGAGATCTCCGGGAAATCCGCCGGCACCGCATTGATAGTCGACTCCGGCAGCACCGTCGTCTCCATCGCGCACTTGTACAGCCCCTTGTACCCAACGGCAGTGCCCGACACCTTCATCCGCGCCACCCCCTGCTCGTTCGTCGACCACCCCATCGCCGCAGTAACAGTCGCCGCGGCACCCGCCGAGCGGTGCTTCCCGTGGTGGCAGTGGATGTACACCGGGCCCTTCGCAAGCGAGTCACGCGTCGCTCGAATCAGCTCCAGCTTGCGTTCTTCCGAGAAGCCGTTGTAGCCGATCGGCAGATGGATGTAGCGCATGCCGCGAGCCTTGGCCGCCTCGACCTCCGGAATCGCCCCGTCCACGCTGATGATCGTCTTGATGCCCATCCCCGCGAGCGCATCAAAGCCCGCATCGCCCTCGGGAACGCTCCCCGAGTAGTAGTTATCGTGGAAAGCGACGACGTTGTGAAGCCCGGCGTACTCGCGGGGCTTGGTGTCAGTCATGGTGGGGGGGGTGACCGGAGGGAAGCTCTTCGCCGTGGATTTGGAAGAACCAGCGCACGCCGCGAGAAGCAGCGTGGCGGACGCGAGCAGGCAGATCGCGAGGCGCTTGGTGGACATGATCGAGCTTCCTTATCCCGCAGTCACTGATGTACGCAGATGCGGCGATCGTTGTTACGGGTTTGGGGGGGCAACTGTTTCACGATTACCCGGAGGGATCGAGGCGGTGACCGTCGCCGTGATCGTCCCGATCACCAGGTGCCAGGGCCATGCGAGCTTGAAGGCCGACCAGGACTCAAGGCCCAGGGCACCGGTCCACGCGGTCCAGATCTCCCGCCGAAGCAGAAGGACAGTGATAAACCCGACCACCATGGCCGCGATGCACGACGCCGTCGTGCCGCGCCGAGTGAATAGAGCCGTAAAGAACACCCCCAGAAGCCCCGCGTACGCAAAGTTCATCACCGACAGAACGAAGTTGATGATGTCCTGCCCCGCTTGCGCACGCCAAGGGATGCACGCCAGGGCGAAGAGGCCCAGGATCACCCCCCAAAACGCAATCGCCCACCGACCCGCGAGGATGTAGTGCCGGTCGGGTCGATCCGGTCGAAACGTGCGGTACACGTCGTTGACCAGCGTGCTCCCCATCGAGTTCAGCGACGAGTTGATCCCCGCCGGACCCGCCGCGAGCACCCCCGCAACCATGAGTCCCGCAAACCCCGGGGGCATCTGCGACAGAATGAACTCCAGGAACACCCCCGAAGACTCGCCGCTCGGTGCAACACGCGTCGGGTCACCCATCAGTCCGGGCCGCTGGTAGTACACCCACAGCAGGATCCCCAGAATCGAAAACGCGGCAACCGCGGGAATACCAATCAGCACGCCGCTGATCACCGACCACGACCCCTTCGCCGCCGACTTGCACGTCAGCATCCGCTGCACCAGGTCTTGGTCCGTCCCGTGCGACGCGAGCGCGATCAGGACAAACCCGGTGAGGATCGTCGCCAGGTTCATGTCCGTCGCCCACGTCCAGTCGTTCGGCCAAAGGTTCAGCTTGGAGGTCCCCGTCTTCGTCCCCACCTCGACCGCCGCGAGAACCTCAGACCACGGCGCAGTCACCCGCGTGCACAGCCAAACAATCGCCGCCGCGGCAGCACCCAGGTACACACAAACCTGCAGGACGTCCGTCCAGATCACGGAGTTGATGCCGCCGGCGAGGGTGTACAAAACCCCGAACACCATGAACGCCCCGATCGAGATCGCCAGGTGCTCGCCGCTGACGTCGCCGAAGACCGCCATCGAGACCGGGATCGCGCCCACGTACACCCGGGCTCCGCTCGCGAAAACCCGCCCGAGCATGTACGCGATGCTGGTCGCGAGTTTCGCACCCGGACCGAACCGCGTCTCCAGCAACTGGTACGGCGTCGTGACGTTCTTCCGGTAGTACGCGGGAATGAACACGCGCGCAAGGATGATCGCCGCGATGATGCTGCCGAGGTTGGTCGCCAGGTAGCGGAGGTCGTTGTTGTACCCCTGTTCGGGAACCCCCGTGAAGGTCGCCGCGGACTGGGCGGTCGCCAGAATCGAAATCGCAACGGCCCACACCGGCATCGTGTGGTCACCCGAAAAGAAGGCGGACGCCGACGCGATCCGCCGGGCCTTCCAGGCGAAGTAGGTGCCCGTGCCGACCAGCGCGCCGAAGTAGGCGGCGATCACGAGCCAATCGAGCGTGGTAAAGGGGTTGGCGGCGAGGGTCGTCACGCGAACACCTTACCCGCACGCGGACCGGGGTGCACGCGGCAGTGGGGGGTGCAAAACGAAACAGCCCCGATCGTGAGACCGGGGCCGTTTGCGAAGCTCGGTTGCGTGTTTCCGCCCGCAACCGAACATAGGAGGAGAGAGAGACAAGACACCGTCAAGTGGAGTACGCCGGACACGGCCAAGCCGTTCGTCGTACTTCACTTTTGAAGCTCGGTTGCGTGTTTCCGCCCGCAACCGAACATAGGAGGAGAGAGAGACAAGACACCATGAATGTGCCACACCGTTTAAATCGTGCAACCAATCTGTAGGAATTATTTCGTCTGTATCGTCTGAAACGACGCAAATCCTGATCCAGAAAGCGGATACAAAACCAAATCCCCCACAAAACACCCCACCCCCACCCATCACCCCCAGCGCAATGCCTACCGCCTTCCTCTTCTCTTCCCCTGATGCCCATTCCCCATTCCCTATTGTCTTCCACTAAAATTCCAAACAAACCCCTTGACGCACCATCCCAAACCCGTACACTATCCCATATGAATACCAATCAAACCGCCGACACCACCTATCTGGACGACCCCTCCCTCGACGACCTCCTCGAACTCTACTTCGACCCCGCACAAACCCCCTTCACCATCGCCAAACGCCTCCGCATCACCACCCTCGCCCTCAACGAGATGCTCCTCCATCCCCACATCGCCGGTGCCATCGCCACCATCGCGGCACTCAACGAACGCCGCGCCCCCCATCTCGCCTCCGGCACCCTCCAAAACCTCTTGGCCCTCGTCAACAAAACCCCGGCCCCCTCCCCAACCGCCACCTCCCAAGATGTCGACCGCTTCCGCCGCCTCTTCGACTCCACCCGCCGCGCGGCAGAACTCCTCTACAAAATGCACACCCCCAAACCCCTGGTCAAGGCCGCCGCCAAGTCTTCCGACGCCCACCCAACCCCCTTCACGGCCTTCAGTTCACCCGCCCGCTCCTCCCCCTCTACCCCCTCTGCCCTCGCGCCCGCCGCTGGTCTGTCCTCCGAGGTGCTCTCGACTTCGCCGTCTACGTCCCAACTCACCCACCTGAAACGACAAGCCTCGTAGCAGCGAGCTTGGCGCACCCGCCGCGCACCGGCCGTCTTCCCATCTCTGGACATGCTGCTTTGAGGTTCACTGCTTTCTCCCCGTGTGCGGCCGTCTCTGGAAGCGGGTCATTCATTCGAGGTTGGGTCGACGGGTCCTCTCGTGGATCGTGAGAAAGGGGGAGCCAGATGAGTCGATCGTTGAAGTCGCCGCGGCAATGGAAATGGATCGCAGGGCTCGCACTCATGCTCGCCTTCGTCGCCGCGATCTCGACGGTGATCGCGAACCGCACCACCCAAATCGTCTCTTCCCCCGCTGAACCGCGAGTGAATGCCCACGCCTGTCCGGGGTCACGGCACTGGGGCCGTGACCGTGTACGCGATGCGCAGGCCGTGCAGGATCGGGGGGTTCGGGTTCGTGATCGTGGGGCGGAAGTCGACACGGACCGTGTACGCGAACGTATTGTTGTCGATCGTCGCGCTGCCGATGACCGTGTCGGAGAACACACGCGTCCCCGCGACGTTCCCCGAGGAAACGGCCGACGCCATCGTGCTGCCCGCAGAGCCGTCGACGCCGCGCCTCACCAACGTGACGGTCAGCTCCGTGTTGCTCGCGTCCTCGATGTGGGCGTGCATCGCGGTCACCACGGCACCATGGGGCAGGTACACCGGGGCATACACCGACTTGTCCGTGCCTGCGCCCGACGTGTAGCTGACACTGACGTCGTCCACCGTGACTTGGGTGTTCACCCCAGTGCCATCGAACGGATAGAACGCCATCATCGGAATGGACATGACGCGCCCAGTGGGTTGGATCGTGATGCTCCCGGCAGAGAGCGCCCCGTCGACGTTCGCGTCGCCCGTCGCGTTGAAGTTCCCGCCCACGTTCAGCTTCGCGGTAGCCAGTGGGGTAGCACCGATGCCCATGTTTGTCGCGATGATCGCCCCCGCATTCCCCGTGACCTTCGCGAAGGACAACGGGTCCGAGCTGAGATCGATGCTCCCGACAGCACCGGTCGCGATGTCCGCGCCAGTCAGCGAACCATCGAACACCATCGCACTGGTGATCCCACCGTCGGGCACGCTGAAGGTTGTGCCCGTCAGGAGCAGCCCCGCGCCCGCGGTGTACGTCGTGTTGGTATCGGTGTCGATGTCGACGCCAGGGGCCCATGTCGTGCCGGTGAACTTCAGAACCTGACCCGCGGTGGCACCCGACGTGTCGCGTCCTGTACCGCCCCGCGCGATCCCCAACACCCCGGACGACACATTCGCCGCGTTCAGCGAGGTGAGCGAGGCACCGGATCCCGTGAAAGTCCCCGAGAACGCGTTGGCAGCGTTGGCCATCGACACAGCCCCGGAGTAGGTCCCGCTGAGCGCTGCGGACGGCAGCGAACCGGTGTGGTTCGCCCGATCGACGAAGAAGCCCGACGCCTGACCGCCGAGCGTCTGGGCGTTTGTCGCTGTGTTGGCAAAGAGCGAGAACGCAGCGAACGGAGCGACCGTTATCTCCTGCCGCGGGCCGGCAGTCACGAACCCCGCGGTGCTGGAGCATGTCAACCCAGTGTCGCCGCGGACGGCCAACTCAATAAAGAGCCGGGCGCCGGTAAACACCGGGCCGAAATCAAGCGGAGTGGAGAAGCGACCATTTGCCACGGCCACGTTGTCGCGGCAAAGGGTCGGTCCAATCTGATCCGTGCCCGACGAGGCGCTGTAGAGCCGGAACTGGAAGTCGTACGTCCCGTTCGCAGGTATGGTGGCCTGCGACAGTTCCCCCTGTTACGTGATCGCCGTGGACACCTGGGCGTGGGCGATCGGGCCCAGCAGCAAAAGGAGGCCAGCGGCGAGGAGAACTGTGGCGCGGGTGCGGATCATCGGCAACTCCGAAAGATGAACAACTCCAGCCCCCACGAGAGGAGTGGCCAGTTCGTCCGTAGGTGCATGGTACCTCGCGCACAAAAAACCACCAGCGTGATTACGCTGGTGGTTTGGGGGGAAGGCGGTGGGGCTTTAGATCAGCTTGGTCTTGCCGGGGATCGCGACTGGGGTCGGGGGCAGCGGGCCGAAGGCGTAGCTCGCCGGGGAGAGGTCGAGCTTGCTCTCCTTCAGTGCGAAGTCAAAGGACACGGGTTGGCCCGTGTAGCACGCCATGCGGCCCATGATCGCGGTCAGCGTGGACTCGGCGATCCGGCGGGCTTCGTTGAGCTTCGGGCCCTCGCCGCGGATCGACTGGATCAGGTGGACGTGCTCCTGAACGTAGGGATTGGTCGTCTCTTCCGCGGCCTTCCACGCGCTAGCACCCGTGATCTGGGAACGACCGGACGACGTGCGAAGCGTGCCCTTCGTGCCGACGATGACTTCCTCCACGCGGCCCGGAGTCCCTTCGATCTGGCGGCACATGCTCGTGAGGCTGGCGCCGTTTGCGTACTCGTACTCGATCGCGAAGTGGTCGAAGATGTGGCCGTACTCATCCCCGGTCCGGGACTGGCGCCCGCCGAGGCCCGTGCAGCGAACGGGAGGGCCGCCCATCGCCCAGTTGATCACGTCGATGTTGTGCACGTGCTGTTCGACAAGGTGGTCGCCGCTCAGCCAGGTGAAGTACAGCCAGTTGCGGCACTGCCATTCCATGTCGGTGTACTCGGGCTTGCGGGTGTGGACCCACAGGCCGCCCTGGTTCCAGTAGCAGCGGGCCGAGGTGATCTCACCGATCGCGCCGGAGGCGAGCTGTTCCATCGCGGCCAGGTAGTTGTCCTCGTGCCGACGCTGCGTGCCGGAGACGACCGAAAGACCCTTGGACGCGGCGAGCTCGCCCGCGGCGATGACCTTGCGGATGCCGACGGGGTCGACCGCGACTGGCTTCTCCATGAAGACGTGCTTGCCCGCGGCGACGGCGGCCTCGAAGTGCATCGGACGGAAACCCGGGCTGGTCGCCAGGATCACCATGTCGATGTCCTTGAGCTCGAGCAGCTTCTGGTACGCGTCGAACCCCGAGAAGCAGCGGTCCCGGGCGACCTTGGCACGATCGCCGAAGCGATCGGCGATCTCGTCGGTGTTGAACTGCGCGAGGGAACTCTCGATGCGGTCGGGCATCAGGTCAGCGAGGGCAACGATGCGGGTGGAGGCGTGGGCCTCGAGCGCGTTGACCGCGGCGCCGGTGCCGCGTCCGCCGCAGCCAATCACACCGACGCGGATGACATCTTGTCCGGTGACGTGAGCGGAGCGGCCGAGGGCGATGGGGGAGAGGAGTGAGCTGGCGGCGAGGCCGGCGGAAACCTTGAGGACGTCGCGGCGTGAGATGCTATCGAACGACATGGTGCGCTCCGGTGGGGAATCGTGCACGCGCCCGCGAGCAGCGCGAGCGACCGGAGCGTTTTGTACCCGCAGACGGGGTTTGCTGCAACTCTTAGCGAGGCTCTTCCTGGAAAGCCGGGGGCTCGGTGGGGGAGTTGTTCTTGAGGGTGGGCTTGGGAAGCGTGAGGGTCGCGATCGGGCCCGTGTCGTGCCGGACGTCGATCGAGCCTGTTTCAAAGCTGATCTCGAGGAGTGACCAGCCTTCGCCGAGGGGTGCGCCCAGCGCGCGGACCTTGCCGTTCACGACGGCGAGGGGTTGCTCAGGGGTGCCCGCGATGGATGTGAGGGTGAAGAGCTTCGCCGGGTCGCCGATGGAGGGCTCGCCGGGCAAAGGGTTGATGGGGATCTGGGAGGAGGGATCGGCGGCGAGCGTCGGAAGCCGCAGCGGGGAGGCGGCGAAGGGCTGCTGGTCGACCGCGGCGATGGTGGACGCGAGCTTGCGGTGCTCGTCGGTGTACGGGCGATTGATGATGCCCTGGAGGGTGAGTGGAGCGCCGGTCTCGCTGCCGCGAGCGGTCGCGGGGCCCATGTGGGGCGCGAAGGTGCGGACGCCGATGACGGCGAGCGCTGGGAGGACGAGCGCGGTGGCGGCTGCGGCTTGCCAGAGTCGATTGTCGGTGTGGAGGGTGCTCACGGGGTGTTCCCTTCCTTGGATTCGATCGCGGCGGAGGTGAGGCGTTCGTCGAGCTTGGTGGCGATGCGGTAGTGGATGGTTTCGATCGTGGCTTCGACGGACTGACGGTTCCCGGTGACGATGGGGACCAGGCGGATGGAGGCGACCTTGCTGGAGCCCAGTCCGGCCTCGAGCGCGTCGAGGAAGCGTGCGATGTTGTCGAAGGAGCCGGTGACCTGAACGGCGTAGCCGGTGGTCTGGATATCGGGGATCACCGCGTTTTCAGGGGGTTTCTCGCCGGGAAGCGGCGGGACGATGCCGCCGCTCTTGGGCTCGATGCGGCCGATCTTGACCTGCTGAGCCTCGGCGATGCGGCGGATCCGGTCGTAGAGGCCGGAGGACTCGGAGGCCTTCTGCGACCACACGGTGAGCTGACGGGACGCGGTGAGGACGCGGGAGTTCAGCTCTGTGATCTGGTCGACGGAGAGGATGTTGTCGGACTGCGAGGTCAGGGCGGACTGCATGGACTCGAGTTCGGAGCGGTCGTGTCCGATGGACTCGGACCACGGCTTGAGGCCTAGGTACCAGACGGCACCCATCGTCGCGCCGAGCATGAGCATGCGGATGGCGAACGTTCTCGGATTGAGCGTCCAGGGGAGTGCTTTGGCGGTGGTGGGGCTCACGGTGCTTCTCCTTCGACGGAGGCGGATTCCCAGGGCAGAGCGATGGGGATGGTGCTGGGATTGACGGAGATCAGGAAGACCTTGGCGTTGTTCTCGTCGGTGCGGGTGGAGACAAGCTTGGCGGAGTTGATGAGGGGGCTGGCGGTGAGGCGTTCGAGGAACGTGGAGAGCGGGTCGCCTTCGGCCTGTTCTTTCGCGGTGCCGCGGAGGGTGAGAACGGATGCTCGCTTGGCTTCGGCGGGATAGGAGGCGGCGATCTCGGTGAGCTCGATCTGCGGGCCGGTGAGGCGGGAGAGCTCGCCCATGAGCGCGGACCAGTCGGGGTGCTCGCCCATGTGGTTGGCGATCATGGACGCCGCGGCATTCACGGAGTACGCGGCGAGCGCGGCGTTGGAGGTCTTCATCTGGCGTTGACGGATCCCGTCCACGCGGGGGCGGACCTCGGCGAGGGCGTCGTCGATCTCGCGGCTCTGGGTTCGCAGGGTCAGCGCCTCGGTCGCGAGCAGTGCGATGGCCGAGGCCACGCCGATTCGGAGGCAGGACATGACGCGGCGGTGGCGGATGGTGGTCTCGATGCTGGGTGGCACGAGCGAAGGCGCGACGTCGGCGACCTCGAGGCATTCGAGGATGTCGCCGAAGGCTTCGTCGGCGCCGATGGAGCGCGACTCGGTGCGCGGGGTTTCGAACTGTTCGACGGGGAGATCGAGCTGCGCGGAGAGGGAAGCGGCGAGGCCGGGGATGGATGCGCCGGCGCCGGTGATGTAGATGTTGGCGCGGGCGAGTTCGCCTTCTTTGAACGCGAAGCGGAGGGACTGGCGGATCTCAACGACGTAGCGCTGGAGGACGGATTGGAGGGAAGGGAGGACGGCGGAGGCCGCGATGCCGCGGGCGGTGTCGATGAGCTGGCCGCGCTGCGGGATACCGAATCTGAAGAGGGCTTCGTATGCGGTGGCGCGGTCCATGGCTTCGCTGCTGCCGTTGCCGCGGAGGGCGCGGAGCATGCCCTCGGCGAGCTGGCCGTAGCCGAACTCAACGCTGCGGGCGAAGGTGAGGCGTGTGGAGTCGCCGGAGGCGAGGACGGTGGTGTGGTCGCCGAGGTTGACGATTGCGCTGCGGGGTTCGGCGGGGAGTTTGTGGGCGGACTTGGAGGTGCTGACGACGAGTGCGCTCTTGGCGGGGACGGCGCCCTTCAGGCGAAGGCCGCAGCGGTGGAGCATGGCGGAGAGGGACTCGAGCGCGGCGGATTGCTCGGCGACGGTGAGGACCTGGGTGCGTCCGCCGCCGTCGGCGGAGCGTGATTCGTGGGCGAGGAT
>JBIKMF010000055.1:0-15094 GCA_044359425.1 Phycisphaerales bacterium | reverse complement strand
CGTGTATGGCGATGCCTTCGCTTGCCCCCCGACCAACGTGCTCGGGTGCAACGACGACACCGCCGGCGTTCAGTCGCTCGTCAGCTTCGCGGCTGTTCCGGGTACCTACTACAAGATCCGCCTGGGCGGCTACCAGGCCGCGAACGGTTGCGGCGTGCTCAACATCTCCTGCTCGACCCCCTGCCCCTGGCAGGCCGACGGCTGCTTCGGCGACTACAACAACGACGGCGGCATCGACGGTGATGACGTGATCACCTTCTTCGGCGACTGGGACAACGGCAACATCTGTGCCGATGTGACCGGCGACGAGGGTGTCGACGGCGACGACGTGATCGCGTTCTTCAACAGCTGGGACAACGCCGGTATCGGCTTCCCCGGATGCTGAGAAGAAGGCCATAGGGCTTAGGCCATAGGCCATAAGGAAAGCACAGACCCCCGCCACGTTCGGCGGGGGTTTTTCGTTTTGCCCAGAGCGGTTGCTCATTGTGGGCGTATCAAGCCGCGATGCTCAGCACCCCGCGTCCCACCGAGCGAAGAAAACGATGACGTCGTCGCCGTCGGTGGCCCAGTCACCGTTGGCATCCGCCGACCCGGCGTCCCAGTCGGCGAAGAACGCGATCACGTCGTCCCCGTCGACGCCGCCGTCGAGTGTCCAGTCCGCGCGGCAGGCGGGGAACACGCCGCCGGTGATCCGCCAGGCCGCGAGCTGGTTGATGCTGATGGGATCACCGTCGTCGACGATGCCCAGAAGCGCGTAGCCTCCTCCCATCAGCGCGGGCCCGAGCGCAAGGCCTTCGACGTTTGTGCGCGAGCCGCTGTAGAGCAGACGCTTGCCCACGACGGGCGGCGCGGCGGTGCCGAAGGACAGATTGGAGGAAACGTCCTGCGCGCCCGCGAGCTCAACCTCGAAGATCCTCGTCTGAAACGGAGACGTCAGGCTGAAGCCGAGCGACCGCTCCAGCGCGAGCAAGGAACCCGAGGGGAGCAGCACGAGTGCGCTCACGCCGCTCCTGCTGCCGCTCGTCACCGGCGCGTGGATCGGGTTGGTGCGGTACGCGTGCTGCATCGTTGGTGCGAACCCCGCGGGGCCGCGTTCGAACTTCACAAGGCGCACGAGCGTGCCGGTCGTGGTCGTTGACAGCGGCCCGTCGACCGTCAGCGCCTCCTCGTTGCACGCCCAGATCGCACGCGGGTGCGCCGCGGCGGCGAGGGCTTCGAAACCGAAGTTCGGTCGTACCGCACCCAGAGGCGTGGGGGTGGGCAGCGTCTCCAGGAGTGCGCCGGTGGTGAGGCTGTACCGGCGCACCGCGGGGGTTCCCTCCTCGCAGATCCAGACCTCGTCCGACGCGCCCTCGACGAGGGCGATGTCCTCGAAGTCGCGCGTCTCCGCGAGATCGAAGACCCGCGTGACCGACGAGCCGGTGATGGTGCCGCTCGCGCTGAGCATCACATCCAGCTCGATCACCTTGTTGGAGTTGTCCATCACGGCGAGCCAGCGCGTGCCCCCGGCGTACACGATCCCGCTGAGGCCCGCGATGGTCACGGGTTGGCCGAGCTGGTTGGGAGCCTGCGAGGGCAGGTTGGCTGTGTTGACAAACGTGACCGCGAGCGGCTGAGCCGATGCGCTCATGGCGGAGAGGAGCAATGTTGCCGCGGAGGCCTTGAACATGGCGGCACGGTATCACGGGTGTCAAGGGGTGGTCTACTCCGTCCCGTACATCCGGTCCCCCGCGTCCCCCAGCCCCGGGCGGATGTAGCCCTTCGCATCGAGTTCGCGGTCGACCGCGGCGGTGTAGATAAGCAAATCGGGATGGTCGCGGTGCATCCGCTGCACACCCTCGGGCGCGGCGACGAGGCAGATCATGCGGAGATCACGCGCGCCCGCCTGCCGCAGAATGGTCACGGCCTCCGAAGCAGAGCCGCCGGTCGCCAGCATGGGATCGACGAGGAAGACCGGTCCATCTTCGATGTCCCTGGGCAGGCGCTTGAGGTACACGGCGGGTCGCAGCGTCCGCTCGTCACGCACGAGCCCGAGGTGGCCGATGCGGGCCTCGGGCATCATCTCGAGGATCCCCTCGGCCATTCCAAGACCCGAGCGCAGCACGGGGACCACCGTGACCTTCGCGCTGAGCCTCCTGCCGATGGTGTTCTCCATCGGCGTGTTGATCTCGACCTCCGCGGTCGGGAGCGAACGCGTGACCTCGTACACCATCAGGCCCGCGATCTGGTACAGCAAGGCGCGGAAGGGCCGGTGACTCACGCTCCGATCGCGGAGCCACGCCAACTTGTGCTGGATGAGCGGATGGTCGAAGACGACAACGTTCGGATACTCGGAGCGGCGGCTACCCATGCGCACAATGTAGCACGCGGGTCGCGGCATTGGCAACGACCCGCACCACCGGACCGCCTACTCGCCGATGTCCTCGTTCCACAGATCGGGGCGGGCCTTGATGAACTTCTTCATGAGTGCGATGCACCGCTTGTCGTTCATCTGCACCACCGCGCGGCCCTCGGCCTTCAGCCAGTCCTCCCGGCCCTTGAACGTCGTGCTCTCGCCGATCACGACGGTTGGAATCCGGTAGAGAACCGCCGTGCCGGTGCACATCGCGCACGGGCTCAGGGTGCTCGCGAGGATCAGCTTGTCCCAGTCGCGACGCCGCCCCGCGTTGCGGATGCACACCGTCTCCGCGTGCGCCGTCGGATCCCCTTGCTGCACGCGGAGGTTGTGCCCCAGTGACACCACCACCCCGTCCTGCGTCACGAGGGCCGAGCCGATCGGGATGCCACCTTCGCTCTTTGACTTCATGGCCTGCTCGTACGCGGCCTCGAGCGCGAGTTCGAACACGTTCATCGCGGTGCTCCCTCTTCTCTTCTTCTGATCTTCGACCACAGCAGCAGTGATTCGAGCAACGACCAACCCGCCGCCGCGGGAACCATCCACCAGCCCATCGGATCCGCGGCGTCGGCCAGACGTTCGAGTGCCTTGGCCGCGTTGCCCTTCCAAACGCCCTTCAGAACGCCGAGTATCGGGTGCGGACGCATCAGCACGCGGGTCGCGGGGCTCTTGAGGAACTCCGCGCCCGCACGCCCCTTCTTCGCGGCCTTCTGCACGAGCTTCGCCGCGGCCTCGGCCTGATCCGGTCCCGCCTTCGCCGCGGCCTTCAGCAGATCGGCTCCCGGGCCTCCGGTGATGTGCAACGCGGCGGCGGCACCGGGGCCGCGCGAAACGAACGCCACAAGCGGCTTGAGATCCGCGGGATCATCCGCGTACCGCATCCATCGCGCGGCGGCGCCGGGCGATCCGGCCTCGCTCAGTCGCTTGACGTCGGTGCAGAGATCCGCGAGCTCGTCTTTCTTGCCGGCCTTGATGATCCGCGTGAGCGTCGCCGTCATCGCCTCGCCGAGCGCACCGAACTTCTTGGCCGCCTTCAGCACCGCGGGCACCCAGTCGATCTCGGGAGCGAGTGTGGTCGCCACACCCGCGACGCTGAGCAGCACCACCAGCTCGTCGGTTTCACCGTCGAGCACGTACCGGCCGCCCTCGATCACCAGGTCGCGCACGTCGCCGACGATGAAGAAGTCCGCGGCGATCGCGCCGATGAGTGACTCGAGCGAATCACCGCGACCGATCAGTGCACCCTTGCCGGCATCGAGCGCGCGACGGGTGAAGCTGCCGCGCTCCTGCTCGGTAAGCTTGCGCTCCGTGTCGATCGCCGCGTGGTCGGCCTCGGGATCTTCGAGCCCCGCCTTCGCGATGAGCTCGGCCTCGCCAAACCGCCCCTGGGCCCGCAGGCTCGCGATCTCCGCGCCGTAGTCAAACCCCGGCAACGACGCGAGCTGCAGCCTCGCGATGCGCGCGCCGGTGTCGGCACCGAGCACGAAGAGAACGAACAACGCCGCCGCGAGTCGGACGAAGTTCCACTTGCACCGCCAGAGCCGGGCAATGAGGGAGATCACGGCGTCGCCTCCTGCGCGGCGAACCGCACCGTCACGATCACGCTGTCGCCGACGAGCTTCGAGACGAGTTGCTCCACCTGCGAGCGCGTCGTCGCCCGCACGAACGTCGCGTCCTCGGGGCGGAGCACCAGATCACGCGCGGTCTCCGCGACGTCGCGACGGGCCATGCCCAGGAAGTACTCACCCGCCCGGCTGCGAAGCCGCAGGCCATCTGTCTTCACGTCAACCGTTTCCTTCGCGCTGAACACCTCCGTGCCCAGCAGCACGGGCTCGGGGACGGTGACAACCATCATCCCCCGGGGCGAGTCGGAGATCGGTGAGTACACCACGCGCACAGCATCGGTCGCCGACATGTCGACACCGTACCGCAGCCGCACAGGAACCTCGACCGCCGCCTGAACCGTTCCCCGCCAGTTGTCGTCCCCACGCTCCACGCGGACCATCGAGTCGATCTCGACCGTCACGAGCTTCATCGCCGCGACCGCCGCGGCCACATCCGCCACCGGACGCGGCGAGTTGATCGCGGCGGCAAGCTGCGCCGAGCCCACCGTCACCGCCTCGCGCTCCATCACCCGCATGTACCACGCCAGCCCACCGAAGACGGCCACCGACGCGATCAGCGCGGGCATGACGGATGTGCGGCGTTGGTCGCGGGCCAAGACAGTTCTCCGGTAGAGGGCGAGCGCTCAGTATCGGCCGAAAGCGCGGCGGTTCCTGATTGTTCGGCGCGCGGCGCTCCCGGGCCGCACGGACTCCCAATAATCCAACGTGGCAACCGTCTTCCTCGACCGCGACGACACCCTCATCGCGTGTACCGACCTCCCCGCGCCCCCTCCTCCGGCCGCCCCCGGCGACCTGGTCAACCCCGCGCTCGTCCGGTTGCTCCCCGGTGTCCTCGAGGGGTGCCGTGCGCTCCGCGCGGCGGGCCACATGCTGGTCGTGGTCTCAAACCAGGGTTCCGTCGCACGGGGCGGCGCGACGATCGCGGTCGTCGAATCCGTCAACCGTCGCCTCGACCGCCTGCTGCGCGACGACGCCGGCCGTGCGCTCGTGGCCTCGTACTACTTCTGCCCCTTTCATCCCAAGGGCAACGTGCCCGAGTTCACCCGCGAACATCCGTGGCGCAAGCCCGGCGGTGGAATGCTCCACGCCGCCGCGACGGACCTGGGCCTCACCCTCGCCGACGCGTGGATCATCGGTGACGCCCCTCGCGATATCGAGGCGGGCCTCGCCGCGGGGCTCGACCCGGCGAAGTGCCTCCTGGTCGGCGCGGCGCTGAGCTTCACGCAGGCTGCGGAGAGGATCCTCGCACCATGAAGGGCGCGACGCTTCGGCTCCGCGCACTCTCCGGTGCGCCGCTGGACGACCCCGAAGTTCGTGGCGTTGTGGTCTCGCTCGTGCGAGAGATCGCGGCCGAAGCGGGGATCGTCATCACCGCGGTCGAGACCACCGGCACGTTGCTCGTTGTCACGCTCGAGACCGACGCGCTCGCGGCGATGGGCCTGCTCGCCGAACTGCGAAGGCGCACGAACGTCTGGTACGAAGAACGATTCAAGGACGGCCCACTCTGGGGGACGCGCCGGGGCTGACTCACTCGCCGCACTTGCCCTCGACCGCGACGCACAGCCGCGCCGAGGTGTCCAGCATGCGGCCGAGCTCCGCCTCCACCCGCGAACGCTCGTCCGCGGGAAGCTCGCGCGAGTTGATCAGCACGTTCCATCGCGACGACCGCGCCGTCGCGTCCGCGAGCACCGCGGCGATCCCCAGGTCGCTCCGCAGGTAGCGGTTCGTCCGCGTCGCCAACGTGTCGAACAACCGCAGCAGGTCCACGCTCGCCGCCACCACCGCCATCGGGATCTGCACCGCCGTGCGCAGCGCGGGGAGATACTCCGCCGCCCGCCGCGCATCCGTCTCCGGGAGCTTTCCGAGCTCGTTGAGCACCGTGTACGCCGCCATGTCTTCCGCGGCGAGTCCGAGCATCAGCCCTCGCGCACGCTCGAGGCGGTGAGTGGTCTCGTCGAGCAGTTGCTGGTGCTCGGCGAGGTTCTTCTTGCCCACCGAGTACGCGACCACCATCCCCGCGAGCGCGGCGCTCAACGCCCCCACAGCGCTGGCGACGGCTCCTCCGCCCGGCGCGGGAGTCTTTGAAGCCACGGAACCGAGAAACGCCTCGAACGATTGATCGGAAAATGACATGCCCGATGGTACGGCAACATCAGGGGCGTCGGGGGCCATCGGGCAGGTCGACCTTCGGGATCCGTGCTTCGATCACCGACCGCCGGGCCTCGTACTGCGGCGGAAGCTTCAGGGCCTCGCCGAGGTGGTCCGCCGTTTCGTCGGCGGTGAACCCCGGGACGTCCGTGGCTACCTCGAGCAGAAGCCCGTCCGGCGAAGGGAAGTAAATCGACTCGAAGTAGCTCCGGTTCATCACCGGCGACACGTCCTCTCGTCGCTCCATGATCGCGTCGCGCCACGCGTCGAGTCCTGCGCGGTCGGGCGTGCGCAGCGCGACATGGTGGATGCTCCCCGCGCCGAGTTTCGGTTCGGGGCCCTCGCTCCGCTCGATGATGATGTACCGCCCGGGCACGCGGTCCTCCGTGCGCATCATCACCGACCGTTCACCACGCACAACGACCGACATCCCTGCCAGCGACTCGAAGAACGCGACCGTCCGCTCCACGTCGCGCACGCCGAGCGTCACCGAGTAAAGCCCGCGCAGCGCCATCGCCTCGCTCATCCCCTCGGGAGACCAGCACCGGCGATCCGCCGCGAACGGACTCTCGATCAGCCGCACCGCCAGGCCGTCGGGGTCGCGCAGGTCGATGAATCGCTGCCCGTCGTCATCGCCGGTCGCGTCGATCTCGACACCCAACGCCCGCAGCCGCTCCTCCCACGCGCGTGCCCCATCGGTCGGCAGCGCGAACGCTAGCGAGAGCGCCGATCCCGGGCCGGTTGTCCCCCGAACCGCGTTCGGCCACGGGAAAAACGTCAGAATCGTCCCCGGCCGGCCCAGGTCGTCCCCGTAGTAGAAATGGTGCGTCCGCGGATCGTCGAAGTTCACCGTGCGCTTCACCAGCCGCAACCCCAGCACACCAACGTAGAAATCGAGGTTTCGCTGCGGATCGGAGGCGATCGCGGTGATGTGGTGGAGGCCGTGCGAGCGGGGCATGGGGTGTCCTCGGTTGAAGTCTCACCCCTTCAGCCAGCCGCAGTGTACCTGAATCTCCCGCCCCCTTCAACGAATGGACATGTCCTCATTGACCAGCCGCCCAAGCTCCCACCGCAGCGCACTCGTCAGGTCCGTCTGCCGAAACGTAAAGCCCTGCTTGCGAAGTCGCGACGGCAGCACGCGGCAGCTCTCCAGCAGCACGTCCGCGCGGTCGCTGAACACCGCGCGCACCGCGAACACCGGGATCTTCGCGAACGGCGACCGCCCGTGCGCCGCCGACAGCCTCGTCGCAAACTCCGACATCCGCACCGGCATCGGCGACGTCACGTTCACGCCCCCCGCGATCCCCTCGTCGCACATCGTGTGCATGATCGCGCCCAGCGTGTCGTCCAGCGAAACCCAGCTCACCCACTGCGACCCTGCCCCGGGCACGCCCCCAAGTCCCAGCGAGAACAGCGGATTGATCATCGCAAGCACGCCCCCTCGCGACGACAGCACCGCCCCGAACCGCAGTTGCACCACGCGGATCCCCGCCTGACGCGCGGGCTCCGTCGCCGCTTCCCAATCCCGCGCCACCTCCGCGCGGAAGCCGCTCCCCACACCCGTCTCCTCCGTCACTTCCTGTTCCCCGCGCTCCCCGTAGTAGCTGATCCCCGATGCCACAATCAACACCCGCGGCCTGCGCGCCATCCCCGCCAGCGTCCGCGCCAGCAACCGCGTCCCCTCCACGCGGCTCGAACGAATCAGATCCTTCTTCCCCTGATTCCATCGCCCCGTCGCGATCGGCTCTCCCGCCAGATGCACCACCGCGTCCACGCCCTCCAGCGCGCCCACGTCGACGCTCCCCGGATCGCTCCCCTCCGGCGGCCGCCACGCGATGTCCCCCGCGTCGCCCGTGCGCGGCGCCCGGATCATCCTCCGCACATTCACCCCCGCCGTCGTCAACACGTCCAGCAGCGGCGAACCGATCGTCCCCGATGCCCCGCTCACCGCCACCGTCTCGATCCCCTTCGACGCCCCCTTCCACCACGCGATCCGCTCGAGGTCCGCACGCGTCCGCGCGTGCCGGAACGTGAACAACCGCACCAGCTCCCGCCGCACCATCTCGCCCACAAACAACCCGCCCATCGGCGGCCGATACCGGATCTGATCCCGCAGGATGCACCCGCTGCCCGAGGGCACAAACAGGTGCCGGTGCTCCCAGAATCCAAACGGCCCCTCGAGCTGCCGATCCGTGAAACCTTCCCCCGGCCTCACGTCCGAGTGCTGGAACCGCGCCTTCAGCGTCACCGGCCCCTTCGTCACGTTGATGTGAACGATCGAATCGTTCACCAGCCCCGGATGCGGCGCACCCGGGTTCACCTGGTCCCACGGCGGCAACAGACGCCCGAACGCCCCCGGCGCCGCGTGGTAGTCGTACACCGCCGCGGGACTCGCGGCGAGGATCGTTTCAAAGGTGATCTCGTTCACGTGCCGTCGGCCGCGAGGCGCTCCTGCTTCTTGCGGTGCATGCGAAGGTTCAGCATCTCAACCGCGAATGAGAATGCCATCGCGAAGTAAACGTACCCCTTCGAGATGTGCTGCCCCAGCCCGTCCGCCACCAGCACCACCCCGATCAGGATCAGAAACGACAGCGCCAGCATCTTCATCGTGGGGTGCTTCTCAACGTACCGGCTGATCGGCCCCGAAGCCATCAGCATGATCATCACCGAGATGATCACCGCCGTCACCATCACCCACAACGCCTGCGCCATCCCCACCGCCGTGATCACCGAGTCGAGGGAGAACACGACGTCGATGATCAGGATCTGCCCGATGATCGGCCAGAACGCCGACCCCTTCTTCGCCACCTGTTCGGAGTCCGCGTCCTCCATCTTGTGGTGGATCTCCTTCGTCGCCTTGAAAATCAGAAACCCGCCCCCCACCAGCATGATGATGTCACGCCACGTGATCTCCATCGGCCCCGTGTGCATCTCCCCCGTCGTCTTGTTGTGGAACGTCTCCTTCACCGCGTCGATCGTGAACACCCCAACCTCCGCCGCCCCGATGATCGCCGTGAGCGTCGTCAGCAGCAAAACCCGCGTGACGAGCGCCAGCGCCAGCCCCACCTTCCGCGCCTTGTCCTGCTGGAGCACCGGCAGCCGCCCGCACAGCACCGCGATGAACACGATATTGTCGATCCCCAGCACGATCTCCAGCACCGTCAACGTCACCAACGCGATCGCATTCTCAACGGTAAACACGTGCGACCAATCGATCGCGGCAAGCATGTCCATAAGTTCGAACTCCGTGCGGTTGGCGTCCTGGCCCCGCCCGAGGAGAATACACCCCGCGGCAGCCCCTCGCCGTGGTGAGCTACAGTTGTCCGCACCCGGTGGGGTGGCAGAGCGGTTAAATGCGCCAGACTTGAAATCTGGTAGAGGGCTCGTCTCTCTCGGGGGTTCGAATCCCCCCTCCACCGTTGACCGTCATCCAGAAACCGCGCCTCCCCCATTCCCGTGTCGATGGTGGGGGGATGTTCGGCTCGGTTCGGCACGCGCCGCCGCTTCACGCCCGCTCGGTTCCTTGGCCGACCTCCCCCTCCAGCATCTCGCAGATCAGCCGAAAGCGAGCGACATCGTCGTCGTCCATCACCACGTTCTCTCGAAGCACGTCGGACGTTCTGTGTCGCTTCGACGAACCTTCGCCCTTCTTGTCCAAGCTGGTTGTGGTCCTCTCGTGCACCATGGTCAAGGTCTGCAACTCCCCGCAGCGGCACGACCGGCCAACAAGCACCAGCCACTGCGTTGCCGGTACGCCGTCCCGCGGACTCGGAACCGCCAGCTCCGCCACGCTCCCGCACGCGCGCGCAACCTCCACCAGCGACACCGAAGGTGACGGCCACTCGCACACACGCTTCTGCTCGTCGTGGTCCGTCCCGCAACCCTCGCAAAACGGTGTCTTCGGCGTGTCGGCACCGACGTAACCGAAGAACCCAATCACCAGGGCGAGTTCGATCCCCCAGCGCACCCACGCTCCCCACCCCTGCAGCGTCCCCCGCCGCGCCCCCGGCATCGGTACCCCAGCGGCCGCCTGCGCCTCAAACCACGCCACCACCGATGTCCCGGTAACGGCCCCATTCGGAGCTCGTGTGTAGTGAAAGGCGTGCGACGCGCCCAGGGCCAGCAGCCCGAACATCACGCACGCGACCACCCCGAGCAGACGATTCCGGCACTTCCCCAGCGACAACGCCGCGTAACAGGTGATGCAGCCCGCTATCAGGATCACAAAGACAAACGATGTCCCGATCGGCCGCCCCTTGCCGGTTGCCAACATCACCCCATGCAGCCACCCAAGGCCGCACATCACCGTCGCCGCAACCGCGGCAAGGCCGAGAAACCGCGGGCTGATCTTGCCGGAAGCACGATAGGATTTGAACACCGCCAGTCCTCCCGGATGCACACCGACCCGCCGCGCTCTCGCGGCGATAGACATCCGGCCAGAGTCTACCGAACACTGCGGCGACCCCGCCACCCCCCGCTAACTCCGCCCCCCCGCCGCCCGGATCCGGTTCACCAGCGTTTGCGCCTTTACCTCCACGCCCTTGAGCGTGCTGTCGAGCGCCTCCCGGTTCGGCGCGTAGCTCATCGCGTTCTGCAGCGACACCCACTCCTTCCGCACCAGTTCCGCCAGCGCGTGCGTGAAGTCCTGCATCCCCTCCTCGCAGTGCGACACGATCGCCGGCAACTGCGAGTCCTCACCCTGCCGGATCTTGTCCCGCACCGTCGGCGTCCCGATCAGGATCTCGCACGCCGGCACCACACCCGGTGAGTTCGGCCCGTCGAAGTTCGGGAGCGCCGGCAGCAGCCGCTGCGCCGACACACACCGCAGCGTGTTCGACAACGCGTGCCTCAGGAACCCGTGCTCGATCGACGGGAAGAACTCCAGGATCCGGCTGAACGCCTGCATCGTGTCCGCCGTGTGCATCGACCCGAACACCAGGTGCCCCGTCTCCGCCGCCTGAATCGCCGCGAGCACCGTGTCGTGGTCCCGCATCTCGCCGATGAACACCACGTCCGGATCCTCGCGCACGATGTACCGCAGCGCGGTCGGATAGTCCCCCACGTCGATCCCAAGCTCCCGCTGCGAAACGATCGACTTCTTCGGCACAAACCGGTACTCGACCGGGTCCTCGATCGTGATGATGTTCTCGCTCCGCGTCGCGTTGATGTGCTCCAGCATCGCCGCCAGCGTGCTCGACTTCCCCGACCCCGTCACGCCCACCACCAGGAACAGCCCCTCCGTCGTCTTGTCGATCAGCTCGCCGTAAATCGGCGGCAGATGCAGGTCGTCGTAGCTCGGGATGTCGCTCTTCACCCGCCGGATCGCCGCGTGCGTGTGACCCCCGGACCGGAACACGTTCACACGGAACCGGTCCCCGTCCTTGAGGTGCGTCGCGAAGTCCAGGTTCCCCGTCGTGTCGTACCGCTGCTTCAGCACCGGCGGGATGATCGGATCCAGCAAGTGGTCCGCCTCCTCCTCGCTCAGCGGCTCCGTCGCCACCGTCCTCAGCAACCCCCCGATCCGATACGTCGGAGGCACCCCGACTTTCAGGTGAAGGTCGGAGGCGTCCAGCTTGCGCATCGCGCCCAAAAGCCGGTGGATCGTGAAGGCGTTGGCGGTGTCCATGGCGGACCTCCTGCCACATCATAGGCAACAACGGATATTGGTGTCGTGAATGCCCCTCACGGTCCGTTCATCGAGTTCAGCATCGCCGTAAGCGGTGCGAACAGCGACCACATCACACACGTCATCACCGCCGCCAGCACCACCCACCCAATCTGCCCGACAACCCTGAACCCACCAAGCACGCCCGCGACCAACACCAGGCCCACACCCGCCAGGATGTTGGCAACCTGTACCACCAGTTGCGTCCCCGCCGACCACGTTGGAACGTCCGCGCGCCAATACGCCCCCAATCCGAGCACGGCTCTGGTTAGTGGCGAGAGCGCGACACCGAAGTCAGTGAAGATCTCCACGAACTTCGGCAAAATGAAGTACGCGAGGAAGGTCCAGAACACCACCAGCAACAGCCACGGAATCGCAGCTCGGATCGGTTTCACGGGTTCCATCGCGCGCCTCCTGTCTTCAGCCCGGTTTCTCAGCAGCCGCCGCGGGCTCCTCCACCGGATCGGGCGTCCCATCCACGTCCGGCCGCTCCACCGGCGTCCACTCCACCTTCGCGGCGCCGAGCAGCGTTCCCGTCGCGAACGCCAGATCGACCTGCGCCACCTGGTACTCCGCCAGCGCCCGGATCTCCGCCAGCTGCGCCTCCGCGAGTCTCGACGCCGCGTCCAGCACGTCCGTGCTGGTCGAGCGTCCAACCTCGAACGCCCGCTGCTCCGCCTGCAGCGCACGCGTGTTCAGCACCACGCTCTGCCGCGCCGCCAGAATCCGCTGCCACCCCTCGTTGATCACATCCACCGCGTTGAGCACTTCCTCGTGGATGGCCTGCTCGCGGGCCGCGCGCGAGTTCAGCCGCTGGATCCGCGTCAGGATCGCGCTCGCCAGCCGCGACCGCGCCGCCTCGTTCCCCAGCGGGATCTCCGCGTTCAGCCCCAGCTCCCAATCCTCAAACCGATTGTCCCGCGCCGTCCCCATCGACGCGCTGAACGAATCCCCCAACCCATTCACGCGGTACGTGTAATCCAGCGACAACAGCGGCAGCATCTGGTTCCGCGCCAGCCCGATGCTCGCGGCATCCGCCGCCAGTCGCAGCTCCAGCTCCAGCATCTCCATCCGGTTCGCCACCGCCTCCGCGCACAGCTTCGCCGGGTCAAAGAGATACTCCACCGGATCCGGCTCCGTCGTCGGCACCACCTGCGTAGGCGTCTCGATCGTCAGCCCCGGCATGTTCACGATCCGCTTCAGCTCCCGCTGCTGCAGCAGCAGGTTCCGCTGCGACGTGATGATCGCCTCCAGCCGATCCGCCAGCCCCGCGCTCGCACGCGTCACCTCGATCTCCGCAGCCAACTCCTGGCTCACCCGCCGCTCCGCACGCTTGAGCTGCGCATCCGCCAGCTCGTACTGCTGCTGCCGAACCTCCAGCTCCCGACGCGCCTGGTACAGCCGCCAGTAGCTCCGGTCCGCCGCGGCCAGCTGCCGGATCGCCTCCAGCTTCGTCCGCGCCTCCGTCGCCTGCTGTTCGTACCCCGCGATCCGCAGCGAGGCGGTGTTCGCCCGCCGCCCGGCGTTCCGCAGGAGCGGGTGGCTGATCGAGAACTCAAGATCCGACGTATACGCCGGGTTCAGCGTCGAGAACGAGTTGTCGTTCTCGTTCCGCGAAATCGGCACCGACACCGATGCCGTACCGCCCGTGATCAGCGGCACCCGCACGCCCGGTTCGAGAAACCGGTTCTGCCCCGTCGCCGTCACCAGCGAGCTGGAAGTGGGGGAGTCGGACTCCTGCCACCCCGATCGGAACGTCAGCGCGCTCTCGAACCGGGCCTCCTCCTCGCTCACACGCTCCCGCGCGATCGCGGGATCAACCACCGCAACCTTCAGTTCCAGGTTGTTCTCGAGCACGCTCTTGCGGGCGTCCTCGATCTTCATGTCCATCTTCTCGATGCCATCAAACCGCCGCCGCACCACATCGTCCGACGGCGGCGCATCGTTCTTGGGCTGCGCAAACCGCTCGAGGTTCGCCGCCTCCAGCCGCCGCAGCCGCTCCTCCGGCTTCCGCGGCGCGCGGTCCAGATCATCAAGCACGAACGGATTGCGGGCGCACCCCGCGAGCAGGAACAGGAGCAACGCCACCGTCGTTCTGGAGGTCTTCTGATTCACGCGAGTCCCTTGGTTCGGCTCAGGCCAACGCCCGGCGAAGATCATCAATCAGGTCTTCCGGGTCTTCCAGCCCGACGCTCACCCGGATGAGCCCGTCGGTAATCCCCATCGCCAGCCGCTTGTCCCGGGGCACGCTCCGGTGAGAAGCCGTCGCCGGCCGCACCAGCAGCGACTCCACCCCGCCCAAACTCCCCGCCACGATGAAGCACTTCACGCGGGCCAGCGCGGCATCCGCCGCCTCCACCCCGCCCTTCACCTCAAAGCTCATCATCCCCCCGAACCCTCGGAACCAATCCCGCGCCCGCGCGTGCGAACCCGAAGACTCCAGCCCCGGATAGTTCACCCGCGACACCGCAGGGTGCGACGCGAGAAATGCCGCGACCTTCAGCGCCGACTCGTTCTGCCGCCGCACCCGCACGCCGAGCGTCTTGATCCCGCGATCCAGCAGGAAGCACGCGTGCGGATCCAGCGCACCACCCAGCGTCCGCAGCGACCGCGAGCACCGCTCGATCCGCTCGCGCGAACCCGTCAGCGCACCCGCCAGAATGTCCGAGTGCCCGTTCAGGTACTTCGTCGCGCTGTGCATCACGAGGTCAAACCCGATCGACTTCGGATTGAAGTTCACCGGACTCGCGAACGTGTTGTCGATCATCGACGCCACGCCGTGCTCCCGGCAGAACGCCGCGATCGCCGGCAGGTTCGGCACCTCCACCAGCGGGTTGGTGATCGTCTCGCACCAGAACAGCTTGGTCGTCGGCGTGAGCGCGGCTTTCCACGTCTCCGGCTTGTTCGCGTCCACGAACGTCGTGGTCACCCCCATCGCCGGCAGGTGCTCGGTCAGAAAGTGGAACGTCCCCCCGTAGAGACTGTCCTGCGCGATCACGTGGTCACCCGCCTTCACGTGGCTGATGATCGCCGCGGTCGTCGCGGCCATCCCGCTCCCACCCACCACGGCAGCCTCCATCCCCTCGAGCGCCGCGATCTTCGCGCACACGCCCTCGTGGTTCGGCGTGTTCCCGTAGCGGATGTACCCCGGCTCGGCATCCCCCACCAGTTCGTAGTTGGCGGTCTGAAAGATCGGCGTCACCACCGCATGCCGAATCCCGGGCCGCGGCGCGCCCGTGTGAACCGCATGCGTATCAAGCC
>JBIKMF010000369.1:0-4208 GCA_044359425.1 Phycisphaerales bacterium | reverse complement strand
CCGCATGTCCCTGACGGTGATCCTGAATCCATCGGGCGCCCCCTTGAGCTCGGCGTTGTCCGAGAAGGACAGGTGCGTCTTCGCCATGCAGATCGGCAGTGTACTGAAGCCGAGCCTCGTGTACAGGTCGATCTTGGCCTTCGCCTCCGGCGTGTAGTCCACACCGACGGCGCCGTACGTCCGCGCGATCGCCTCGATCTTGGATTCGATGGACGCGTCCGCCGGATACAGCAGCTCGAACGACGACGGTGTTGCGCACGCCGCCATCACGGCCTTGCCGAGCTCCGTTGCGCCCGCGCCGCCGTCTGCCCAAACGGTCGCGCGGACCGCGGCGAATGCGCCAGCCTTCACCGCGGCCTGGCGGATGAGCTCGATCTCCGCCTCCGTGTCGGTTGCGAACGCATTGACGGCGACCACAACCGGCACCCCGTACGAAGCCACGTTCTGAATGTGGCGAAGCAGGTTCGGGAGCCCCTTCTCGAGCAGCGGGAGGTTCTCTTTCGTGTACGCGTCCTCAAGCGGCTTGCCCGCGACCACCTTTGGTCCGCCGCCGTGCATCTTGAGCGCTCGCACCGTAGCCACGACCACCGCACAGTTCGGACGCAGACCGCTCGCGCGGCACTTCACGTTCGCGAACTTCTCGAATCCGATGTCCGAACCGAAGCCCGCCTCGGTCACCACGTAGTCCGCGAGCTTGAGCGCGATCTGATCGGCGATGATCGATGAGTTCCCGTGCGCGATGTTCGCGAACGGCCCCGCGTGCACGAACACCGGCGTGCCCTCGATGGTCTGCATCAGGTTGGGCATCACGGCGTCCTTCATCAGGACCGCCATCGCCCCCGCCACGCCGAGATCGTCCGCGGTCACCGGCCGGCCCGCGCGATCCATGCCCACGACCATCCTGCGGAGTCGCTCGCGGAGATCCGCAAGGCTTGTGCTCAGCGCAAGCACGGCCATCACCTCGCTCGCGACCGCGATGTCGAATCCGGTCGAGCGCGGACGACCTTCCTCGGCACCGAGCCCCACCTGGATGCCCCGGAGCATCCGATCGTTGACGTCGAGCACACGGTTCCACGTGATCGTCGCGGAATCGATGTCGAGACGGAAGACCTCGCGAACCTGCGCGTCGGACAGGTCGTCCGGCGTTGCGGCGACGATTCCGAGGCGGGCCATGCGGCGGAGGTGGAAGCCACCGAAGATCGGCTTCCCGTTCGGGCCTTTCTTGCACATCGCGACCATCATCTGGCGATCGTCCGCGTGCGTGTCCTCGTAGAGCAATCGCGTGTCGAGGGCCGCCGCGAGCAGGTTATTGGCCGAGGTCACCGCATGAATATCACCCGTCAGATGGAGGTTGAAGTCCTCCATGGGGATGACCTGGCTGTATCCGCCGCCCGCTGCGCCGCCCTTGATGCCGAAGGTCGGTCCCATGGACGGCTGACGGATGCATGTGAAGACATTCTGATCAAGGTGCGCCCCGAGCGCCTGCGAGAGTCCGACCGTCATGGTCGTCTTCCCCTCGCCCAGGGGCGTGGGGGTGATCGCCGTAACGACGATGTACTTGCCGTTCGGCCGGGCCGCCAAACGCTCGCGGATCGAGAGGTGCACCTTGGCTTTCGTGTGCCCGTAGGGTTCGAGCTCCGCCGGAAGAATGCCAACCTCGGCAGCGATCTCGCCGATCGGCCGAGGCGTCGCCGCCTGTGCGATGGCGATGTCCGATGGAACCGGGCGGAGCAGCTTCAAGCCCTGCCGGACGACTCTGGGTGTATCGATGGTGGACATGCGTAGCCTTTCGGTCGCAGGGTCAGCAGACATTAACATCCAGAATATAGGCCGACCGTGTGATCCACACCACAAACCCCGAGGCTACCGCCGGTGCGCCCAAACGGCCTTCGCAGAGGATTTCTGGTGCCCACACGCGACGACTGGCTACCTTTTGTCGCGTGCCGCAGAGTACACCGTACACCATCCCCGGATTCGCGGACCCCTTCAGCAGCCTGTCTCATCTCGGGGCCGCGGCGGTCTTTGCGATTCTCGCCGTGCCGTTGATCCGGCGAGGTTTGGGCGTCGCGGGCGGGGTGAGTTCGCGGGTTCGCGTGTGGTCACTCGCGGTCTTCGCGGTGTCCGCGGTTGTGTTGCTCACCATGAGCGGCGTCTTTCACCTGCTGGGCCACGGGGGCGCGGCACGAGGCGTCGTGCAGCGCCTGGACCACGCGGCGATCTTCCTGCTGATCGCCGGGACGTTTACCCCGATTCACGCGATCATGTGCCGCGGCGTGCTGCGGTGGGGCATCTTGACGTGCGTGTGGTCGATTGCGGTGCTGGGGGTGACGCTGAAGTCGATCTTTTTCCGGTCGACGCCGGAGTGGCTGGGCTTGTCGATGTACCTGGGAATGGGGTGGATCGGCGCGGTCTCGATGGTCGCGTTGACGCGGTCCCACGGGTTTCGGTTTGTCCTCCCCCTGCTGGGCGGCGGGATCGCGTACACGGTGGGCGCGGTGATCGACGGGATCCAGTTGCGGCCGCTGGTGGCGGGGATCATCCGCGCGCACGAGATCTTTCACGTGGCGGTGATCATCGGGCTCTCGCTGCACTGGTGGTTCGCGTGGCGCGTCGCTCGGGAGATCGGTCCCGCCACGGCCGCGGCACCGGAACGCCAGTGATTCAGCACTTTCGTGAACGCCACGCGGATCGGAGCGACTCGCGGAAGTCAGGGTGAGCGAGGCCGATGAGTGCTTCGGCGCGTTCCGACAGCGTGCGTCCGTGCAGGTTCACCGCACCGTACTCGGTGACCAGCCAGTGCACGTGCCCTCGTGTCGTGACCACTCCTGCGCCCGGCGCAAGCTCGGGGACGATGCGGCTGATCGAGCCACCGGCGGCCGTCGACGGGATCGCGATGATGGCCTTTCCACCCCGGCTGAGTGCCGCGCCGCGGATGAAATCCATCTGGCCGCCGATACCCGAGTAGACCCGGTGCCCCATGGAATCGGCGCAGACCTGCCCGGTGAGGTCGACCTGGATCGCCGAGTTGATGGCGACAACACCCGGGTTCTTGCGGATGAGCGACGTGTCATTCGTGCGGTCGCAGGGGTGGAACTCGACGAGCGGGTTGTCGTTCACGAAGTCGAAGACCCGCCGGGTGCCGATGACAAAGCTGGTGACGATGCGGCCCGGGTGCACGCCCTTGCGCCGATTCGTGATCGCCCCGGCCTCGAAGAGGTCCACCAGACGATCGGAGAACATCTCGGTGTGCACGCCCAGGTCGCGCTTGCTCTTGAGTCGCAGGAGCACCGCGTCCGGGATCGCGCCGATACCCATCTGCAGGCACGAACCGTCTTCCACCAACTCGGAGATGATCTCGCCGATGCGGGCGATCACGGGAGACTCCGGCTCGGCGCCGTGCTCGTGGAGCGGGCGGCTCGTGTGCGTGTACGCGTTCACGGATGCGAGCGGCACAACGCTGTGGCCGTGCGTGCGGGGCATCTGGTCGTTGATCTCGGCGAGCACGAGGGGTGCGTTGTCCGCCGCGCTGCGGGCCGCGTCGACCGATACTCCCAACGTGCAGAACCCGTGGCGGTCCGGGGGAGAGAGCGAGATCAGGGCCGCGTCGAGCTTGATCGAGTGGTGCGCGAACAGCGCGGGGATGTCCGAAAGAAAGACCGGCATGTACTCCGCGCGCCCCTTGGAGATCGGCTCGCGCAGTCCCTGGCCGGTGAAGAGCGAAACCGACGTGATCCGACCCTCGAACTCCGGCGCGGTGAACGGCAGCGGCCCCGCCAGGTGCAGGTGGTACAATCGGACATTGCGGAGATCCGTCCGGCGGGAGAGCGCCTCGAGCAGTGCGGTCGGGGTCGCCGACCCGCCGTGCACGAAGACGTTCATGCCGCTGCGGATGTGCGAAACAACCTCATCGGCGGTGGGCACGGCGCCGTTCGCGGCGTTGCGTGCTTCATTGGCTTGGGGAGACATTGCAATCTCACTCTCGTGGTCGCGTGGCGCGACCGGTGTTGAGTCCGTGCGAGAGATGATATTCCGACGAACACCGCGTGGCACGCCGCGCGTGCGGAAGCGAGTTAAAGTTCGGCTGAATCCCCGGGCCGCAGCGCCTACCGAAGCCCCTTCATCACCCCCGTGCGACGCGCCTTGGCGTACCGCGCGAGGCAGTCCTCGATCACCGCGTAGGCGGCTTCCGCCGGCAGGATCTCGTCCAC
>JBIKMF010000054.1:0-15147 GCA_044359425.1 Phycisphaerales bacterium | reverse complement strand
CACCTCCGCCACCATCGCCACACCGCTCCCCAAAGCCTCCTCCCATCGCCCCTTCTTCCGCCCGCTTCGGGCGCACGCCCCGTTGCCGGTGGCGCGGCGAGGCTCTGCGAGCAAGCCACCGGTAACCCCCTTGATTCCTCTCCGCCCGGCTAAGGGCGGACGCGTTCACCCCACCTCCGTGACTTTGGCTTTCAAGCCAAAGCGTTCTCGCACGCCTCCGGCGTGCGGTGAGACTCCCGACGCCACAACGCCACCCCGAACAACACAGCGCACCACCGCTCCTCCCTATGGCCTATGGCCTTCCCCCGCAGCCCGATAGGGCTGCAAGGCAGTAGCCGGTGGTGGAAGCGAGGCTTTGCGAGCGACACCACCGGTCCACCCCCAAAGCAACCCTCCACACCGAAGGTGTGGAAGAAGCCCACTTTCCAACATACATATCACCTCCGCCACCATTGCCACACCGCTCCCCAAAGCCTCCTCCCATCGCCCCTTCTTCCGCCCGCTTCGGGCGCACGCCCCGTTGCCGGTGGCGCGGCGAGGCTCTGCGAGCAAGCCACCGGTAACCCCCTTGATTCCTCTCCGCCCGGCTAAGGGCGGACGCGTCCTCATTGCACCCCCGCCGCCACAACGCCGCGCACGTCCCACAGGTGCCACTGAAACCGCTTCGGTTTCAGTGCGAACACCCTCCCCCAAACACCCGCACCCTCCCCCACACCAAAACCGAGCAACAAGAGTGCGGACATACGCCAGCCCAGGGCGCGAGCCCAGCGCGAACCACCGATCGCCGCCGTTCTTACTTCTAACATATATCCCCCACCTACCCTCACACCATCTTCGCCCCAACGGGGCGCCGGAATGTAGCAACGGGTGAAGCGATGCTGCTCTGAGCATCGCGAAACCCGTTGAACCAGATCCAATGATCCAATTGCCCCAGAGGGGCAAAGGAAATCCCACACACCCGCGGCAGACACGAGACACGTCCCCCCGCGCCGTGGCAGCGGCATTCTTGCCGCTGGGTCTCAGCGGCTTTCCAGCCGCTGTCCGTGTTGATCACACCACCCACAGCACCCGCACGACCCCGCAGCCCCACCTCACCCCACCCCAAACTGCCCCCACCTGTGCCTCTGCCTCTTCCAACCGGTCCGCCGCCGCCCCGCCCGTGCTACTCCACGCTCGGCCCGTCCGACTTAGTTAGCAATCGGTCCAGTACTCCAACCGTGGCCTCGTGCCAAACGCTGTAGGCAAGTTGCGCCTCAGCGGCAAACTCGACTCGACACACGCGGTCGTCGTTGCACCGGGACATTCCTGTAAGCAGGCCGCCCCTGCTCGCCACGAGGTCTGCGACTTGATCACACGCCATACCCATCAGGAGTGTCGGCCGCGAGATTCCGGCGAGTCGCTCTGCGGTCGCCATCGCAATCGGCTGCATGTCGTCCGAAGGGAGCCACAGAAGCAACCCGCACCAATCGCCCCACAACATCAATCGCTCCCACACGACCGCCCACGGCAGCGTGCCGAGGTCAACCTCAACGACTGGTCGCCAGTGTGTGCCATAATCAACAATGTGCTCTTCGCGGAACTCCAGCGACGGCTGCCCGAAACCCTGCCGAAGATGCCATAGCGGGGTGCGTATCTTGTCCGTCGGCCGGTGTTCCCTGAGGTGCGTCCCGCACAGAACCCACCGCGGCCTGAACCCCCTTTTCACCAGAACAGGAACAATGGAAGCCTCGGCGAGTCGACGGCACATGGACTCACAGGAGTCTTGACCCGGGAATCCATGGTCAACAGCAACTCGAATACACCGCAGTCGATCAGAGGTCGATGGATCGAGTGTGGATTCCCCACGCGCCAGGGTCCAATCCGTCTGCCCTTCGAAACGCCCCAAGGTGATGCCGACCATGTACTCGGGCACTGGACGGGAAGAGAAGTCGCTCGTAGTCAAACTGCCATCCTGTGTCTACTGGTGGTGCATCGCCACGTTGGGACCTGGCCCTCTCTCCGTCGACCAAACACATCCAACAAACCGCCTCCCGACCCCAACCGGGCCATCGCAGCCCATCGCAGCCCCTCGCCGCGTGCAGCCGCATGCGATTGTAGAGCATCTCGATCGACTCGAACACCGCCACGCGGGCTTCCCCCTTCGTCGTGAACCTCCGGTGGTTCTCCGCTCCTTCGGCGAATCACCCCCAACCAGGCACGTCGTCTCCGACCGCCACTTCAGGTCGTAGACGAAGAAGTACGTCTGGCCCGACCCGCCCACGTCCGCATCCTCGTCCGTGTCGTACGTCCAGCTCAGGCGATGCCCGCCGCACGCGTACGCGCAGTTCCGCCCATCGTCAATCATGTTCCCCGCGGCGGCCCTCTTCAGCCCGCTTCAGCGGGGCTTGCTCGCTCGTAGGCCATGCCTTCAGGCATGGTCGTACTTCTAACTCCGGCTTAGTAGCTCGACGAGCCGCAGGATCTCCTCCCTATCCTTGATGGCGCCATTCCAGTCCCCCATTCTTCGCAGGAGTTCGCTCCGCGTCTTGAGCAGCAAGGAGTGTTCGTAGACTTTCGCTCGGCCCATTACCCCGGCCCTGAGTGCAGATTCGCCCTCCGCCACCTGCGTGTCGAGCTCGCGCAAGGTTGCCCTGTCATCCTTGTTGTCGTATTCCAGTAGGTCTGGATACTGCGCCGCCAACGCGATCAACGCCGCGTCTGTTTCATCAGGATGCAATCGGGCGATCGCCTTCTCCAAAATGAGCACCAGTTCTGCGTCACGTGCTGCAATGTCCCTCGCATCCCGCAAGATCTGAAGCAGCGACTTCGTGCGCTCCCGATGCAACTCGTCCGCGCTGGCCATTGCGGATTCTGTCTGCTTATCGAGGAGCTGCCAGAGCAGCTCCCTCGCCTTAGCCGCTCTGTGGGCCTGCCACGCGATCCCTATGACCCCGCCGGTGATCAACAATCCTACGAGCAAGCCGACCGCGGTCGCTTTCCGGTGTCGCCGCACTAGCTTTCTCGCGACATACGTCACGCTCGGAGGCGCCGCTTCGATTGGCAGCCCCACCAGATACCGCGATATGTCGTCCGAGATGTCTGCTGCGCCACGGTACCGTTCAGATCGGTCCTTCCGCATAGCCTTCAGTGGAATCCACTCAAGGTCTGTTCGGAGCTCCGATGCTATGCGTTCTCGATCTGACTGCCGCGCTCTGGCAATTGAGGCCGCTAACGGGCCTGCCGCGGTGCTGAGCCTCGCACTTGGTCTCGGTGGATCAATCTCTCTGATGAGTCGCTGGATCTCCGCATACCCCGCCGAACGAAGCGATCCCGAGTCAAAGGGAAGCGAGCCACTCAACAACTCGTACAGAACCACGCCCAGCGAGTACACATCCGTCCGGGTATCGATATCCGTCCGCCCCATCTCCGCCTGCTCCGGGCTCATGTACTCCGGAGTGCCGATGAGCTGGCCGCGCTCGGTGAAGATGGTCTTATCCGTCAGCGTGTGGCTCATCGCCTTCGCCACGCCGAAGTCGATCACCTTCGGGATCGCGTGCCCGTCCTTGAGCATCACCAGCACGTTCGACGGCTTGATGTCACGATGGATGATGCCCTTGTGGTGCGCGTGCTGCACCGCCTCGCACACCGGGATGAACAGCTCCAGCCGCGCGCGGATCGGGTACTTGTGGCGATCACAGAAGGCCGTGATCGGCTCCCCCTGCACATGCTCCATCACAAAGTACGGCCGTCCCGTCTGCGTCACGCCCCCATCGAACACCTTCGCGACGTTGGGGTGGTCCATCACCGCGAGAGCCTGCCGCTCCTGCTCGAAGCGCGCGATCACCGCCTTCGAGTCCATCCCAGGCTTGATGATCTTCAGCGCAACCCGCTGCACCATCGGCTCGCGCCGCTCGGCCAGCCACACCGTGCCGAACCCGCCCTCGCCGATGATCTCCAGCAGCTTGTACGGCCCGATCCAGTCGTACGCAACCTCCCCAAACGCCGCCTCCGACCCACGCGCAACCGTCGGGGTCTCATCCTCCCCCCCAACACGCCGTGATGCCTGATCGTCTGCCATGCCCCTCATGATACAAACCCGCCCCGTCCCTCTCCGCCCCACCCCACCCCACCCACCCCCCCTCTGCCTCTTCCTCTTCCCCATTGCCCACTGCCCATTCCCCATTGCCCCACAGGACATCCTCGTGCGACCGCCAACTTTTTCTTCACCACCCTACGACCCTCAAAAACCCCACGAACACCAGCCTCCCCTCTTCATTTTCGCTTTTCGTTTTTCGCTTTTCGCTTTCGGACGAGACGTCCGCGCGCGCACAGAAGCGTCCGCGGGGGGGGTATTACAGATGGACACCACTTTCGGTCGACATCCCGTGATCCGCTCTCTCGACGAGTTCCTCGCCGCCTTCTTTGACCACGCCCTCGCCCTCCCCAAGCTCGCCGACCTTCTCGGCATGACCTACACCGCCCTCCTCGCCTTCGTCGCCCGCCCCGAGATCCGCCAAGCCATCAACGCCGCCCGCGACCGCCGCGACCACCTCTACGCCGACGACGGCCGCCAACTCATGGACGAAGCCGATCACGACCTCGCGCACCTCCGCGCCCTGGATCCCGACCGCGCCCCCCGCGCCTCCACCCCGCGCTCACGCACCCGCGAACCCTCACCCGCTCATTCGCTCCAACCCCTCCGCGCCCCGCGTCCCCGCACCACGCCCTCTCCTCTCCCCACGCCAACCGACAACACCCACGCGCACCCCCCGTGCACGCCCGCGCTCGTCCCGCTCGAATCTCCGCCCTCTCCAGCGCCAACTCCCGCCCCAACTCCCGATCCCCTCGACACACCCCCGCGCCCGATCGACCCCGACATCATCCGCATCCTCCAACAACTCCGATACCGCCGCGCCAGCCCCAGCTCCATCCAAGCCACGCTCGCGCGTCTGCGCACCGTGCATGCCCAACAAGCCGAGCCCGCCCCCAAGAAAACCCATCCACCGGTCCAAGGAATCAACGAGCTCGCTCACTCCGCGCCCCATCACGCAACGCCCCCCGCCTCCACCACGCCCGACCGTTCACTTTGCCACTCGACCACTTCGCCACTTCCTCGAGCCCGCTCCCCATCAACCCCCCTCGCCGCCTGACCGTCACCACCATCAAAGTCCCGCGAAACTCCATCATTTGCTGCGTTGCAAATGTGAGCTTTGCTGCTTTCCCTCCCCTCCCCGCCAACACGGGGCGATCTCCGTGCCCCCTCGCCGAATCACCCGCCCCCCGTCACCTCGTCCGCCAGCCCGCACAACGCCCCGTAGTACTCCTCAACCCCCATCCCCAGCAACGCCGCCCCAAACGCCTCGCAGTCCTCCGGCTCCGTGATGTCCCCGTAGTTCACCGCCGGCACGTGATACGCAATCAGCAACGGCCACACCTCTCGCCTCCGTTCAAACCGAGGATGTATGAACAGACAAAACCCCTCCTTCGGATGCTCCCCGAGCGCCGCCGCGTGCGCAAACTCCCCAGGCTCCAGCCCCGCATCATCAAATCGCACGCCCATCGGGTACCGCACAATCGCCCGATCGTCCAGCATCCGCATCACCGCCCCGTCGTCCATCACCGGCCCATACCGCGCCCGCGCCATCGCCGCACGCTCCAGCACGTGGTCACGCAGCGCCCGCTTCCCGTCCTCCCCGGTAATGCTCTCGCCCATCGCTCGCCTCACTTCTTCTCCGCCGGCTTCGCCTCTTCCTTCGCCGGCGCCGGCTCGTACCGCTTCCGGAACTCCTCGAGCTCCCGCTTGCGCTTCAGCTCAACCTCCGGATCCGTCTTCCCAAGATACCACTTGTGGTCCTCCGAGTTCAGCACCTCATCCAGCTTCGCCCGCAGCTCCTCCGCGGCCTTCGCCTTCTTCGCATCCGCACTCCCGATGTTCGCCTCGATCAACTGCTTCAGTTGCGGCACCATCTTCGTGTAAAACCGCTTCGAAACCTCGTACGTCCCGTGCGAGTGCGCATAGTCCGGCGCCATCATCGACGCCCCATGCCGCGCACTCCGCCCCTCGCGGTGCCAAAGCTCGTACCACGTGAAATCCAGCTCGTTCGTGAACTGCACCGGGTTGAGCAAAGGCTTCGCCAACTCGTACAGATCCTTCCCCGGAATCGCAAACTTCGTGTTGTACAGATCGATGAACGCGTCGTACTGCGTGTAGAAGTTCGTCACCCACATCGTGTCATGGCAGTTGATGCACACGTCCACCATGTTCTTCCGCCGCGCCTGCCACGTGATCGCCGCCCCCGGCAGCCCCATCTTCGCGTCCGCAACCTCGGGCCTGATCGAAACCTCGGGCCTGTTGTTCCAGCTCAACCGGAGCCCCACGTCATGCGTCACACCCTGCTTGCGAGTCGCAGACATATGACACGTCGAACACGTCGGCCCGCTGTGGTAGTCCTCGCCCACGATCCACTTGTTGTTGTCCAGATTCATCTTCGCCAGATTCGAGAAGAAACTCGCGCCGTGCTTCGACGACTCGTAGATCTCCTTCTGCGGATGATCCGGCCCCAAGTGGCACTTCCCGCACGTATCCGGGTACCGCGCCTGCGCAGCGCTGAACGCGTGCGTCGTGTGGCACGCGTTGCACGAGCCCTCCGTCCCGTCCGGGTTCAGCCGCCCGATCCCGCTGTTCGGCCAGCTCGCCGGATCCAGCTTCCCGCCCGGCAACACCTTCACCTCCGCGCCGTGGCACTGCTGACACCCCGACACCAACGCCGCCGACTGCCCCTCCGGATGTCCCGGCGTCTTGAACCCGTGATTCCCCGCCACGATCTCCGCCAGCACGTTGTCCAGCGACCCCAGAATCCGCCCCGCCTTCGAATGCCTCGACGCCGTGAACTCCTCGACCTCCTTCGAGTGACACCGCGAGCAATCCCGCGGCGTCACCAGCACCGCGATCGTCTGCCCGAAGTGCGTGTACGCGTCCGGCTCCCCCTCGGTCGCCGTGTGGCACTCGAAGCACCCGACGTTCGCCCGGTAGTGCTTGCTCGATCCCCACTGCTCGTACAACGCGGGGCTGTGCTCCTTGTGGCATGCCACGCACTGCTTCGTCTGATCCGACATCTCACGCGGGCCAAACGCCTGCCCGCTCGCCAAAGTCGCCGCCAGGAGCGGAAGAGTCGCCGCGATCAGTGTGGTCTTGTTCGTCATGGTCTAAAGGTCCTTGCAGTTGCCCATCATCCCGCCGCCGGGGTCTTCGCTTCAGGCCGGTTGCTCCGAGTCGGGGTGATACGGCCGATCAAACGCCAGCTTCCCGGAAAGCACCGGGATCGTCACCCGAACCAGAATCGTGAACACCAGGAACCCAAACGCCACGATCCCGGCCGAGATCAGCCACTCGTTCAGCGTCGGGAAATACTCAACGATCTCGCCCAACGGCGACGGCACAAACGCCGGTATCACCAGCCCCATCCCCTTCTCGATCCACACCCCCACGATCATCATCACACACCCCACCGTCAGCAGCGGCCGCGACCGTGAGAACGGCGTGTACAGAATGATCAGCCCGATCAGGTTCAGCCCCACGCTCGTCCAGATCCACGGCACCAGCGCGTTCCGCCCCTCCAGCCCGAAGAACAGGTACCGCGCGCTCGCCACGTGCGCCGAGTCCGTGTAGAACTCGGTGAACACCTCCGACGCCAGCAGGAACATGCTCGCCGACATCGCGACCCGCACGATGTTCCGCAGCGTCATCAACGCCTTCTCCGGCACCCGGTAGTCCGTGAACCGATCGATCACCTGTAGCGCGAGGATCAGAATCGAAGGCCCCGCTGCGAACGCCGCCGCCACCAGCCGGGGCGCGATCACCGCCGAGTTCCAGAACGGCCGCCCACCCAGCCCGCAGTACAGGAACGCCTCCACCAACTGCGTGCTGAACGCCCAGAAGATCGCGACGAACACGAACGGGATGTAGAACAGCTTGCTCGGCTCCTGCCGCCGGTACGCGCAGTAGATCAGGTACCCGCAGATGTGAACGTTGAGCGCCATATACCCGTTCAGCGAGATCACGTCCCACGTCAGCATCGAGATCGGGAAGTTGAACCGCAGCAGCATGTGGTGAAACCGATCCGGCCGCCCAAGGTCCACCACCACAAACAGCAGCGACATCGTGATCGCCGCCACCGCGAACAGCTGCGCGAAGATCACCAGGTGGCTCAGCTCCTTGTTCCGGTACACGTACACCGGAATCACCAGCGTCGCCGCCGCCGCCGCCATCCCCACGAAGAACGCGAAGTTCGAGATGTACAGCCCCCACGAGATGTGGTCGTTCATCCCTGTCACGCCCATGCCGTGCACGAGCTGCTTGCAGTACGCGTTCAGCCCCACCAGCGCGACCACCGACAATGCAAACATCCACATGTAGTAGATCGCCGGCCCCACAAAGCTCAGCCGGAAGCACCGGTACAGAAAGGTCGCGTAGTGAATCATGCGCAGCTCCCCTTGCCGCACCCGCACGAGCCCCCGCACCCCTCGCCCCGCGCCAGCGTGCTCTCCGCCGACGCGTACCCCATCGACACCGCCACCGCCTGCGCCTCAGGATCCAGCGAATGCGGGTACCGCTCGTCGAAGTAGTAGAAGAACCGGGGAAGCGTCCCCACCTCCTCCTTCAGCACGAACACCCGCTTGGTCTTCAGGATCTGCGAAACCTCGCTCTCCGGATCCAGCACGTTCCCAAACTTCCGCGCCCCGGTCGGGCACGCCTCAAGACACGCCGGCAACTTCCCCTCACGCGTCCGATGGAGACAGAAATGGCACTTCTCAACCACGCCCTTCGGCCGCGGCCTGTTCGACAGATACCCCATCGTCGGGTTCAGTTGGTCCTCAGGGATCTTCGGCTCCGTGAAGTTGAACCGACGCGCCCAGTAGGGACACGCCGCTTCGCAGTACCGGCACCCGATGCACCAGTCGTAGTCGACTACCGTGATGCCGTCCTCGTCCTGCCACGTCGCCTCCACCGGGCACACCTTCACGCACGGCGGGTTCGCGCACTGGTGGCACTGCACCGGCATGTAGAAGTGGTTCGCGTCCGGCACCGTCGGCCGGTCGTAGTGGTGATTCCCCTTCTCCAGGTCCAGCGTCCCGCGAGGCATCTCGATCACGCGGATGTACTGGATCTCGGGCGCGCGGCTCTGGTTGTTCTCGTCCACGCACGCGTGCACGCACTTGCGGCACCCGATGCACCGGCTCAGGTTGAGCGCGTACACGAACTCCACACCGTTCTTGGCGCGGAAGTCCTTCACGTCCGGCCGCACCTTGTACCGGTGCTCAACCTCGCGCCGGATCCGCTCGAGCGCGTGCTCCATCTCCTCCGCGTTCATTTCCTTGTAGTGCTTC
This sequence comes from Phycisphaerales bacterium, assembly GCA_044359425.1. GTDB lineage: Bacteria > Planctomycetota > Phycisphaerae > Phycisphaerales > UBA1924 > JBEIUO01. The sequence goes on along the minus strand of JBIKMF010000054.1, from coordinate 5,781 downwards.
TGCAGGAACTTGTCGATCGAGAACTCCTCCTCGACCTTCAGCTCACGCAGCGGGTTCAGCGCGGCCGCCATGGCCGCGATCCCGCCCGCCACCGCGGTCCCCGTTCTCAAGAAGCTCCGACGCGAGAAGTTCGGCGACGAACTCTTGCCGGCGGACTTGCCCTCCCAGATGCGCAGGCTCAATGGTCGCCCTCCTTCTTCTCGTCGTGCTCGCCCTTCGGCCGCGACCACGTGCTCAGCGGCGAGTGCTTGTGCCCGTGCCCCTCACGTTCCTTCGGCTGCTCGCCCATCCGCAGCGTCTCCGGCCCAGGCAGCGGCGCCATCGGCTTGTACGCGGGCGCGTGCGGGTCGTGGCACTCGTTGCATGTCAGCCGCCGGTGGGCCTCGTTCTGCGGATCCCACGACCCCAGCGTCTTGCCGTGCATCCCCTTCTGCCAGTCGCGGTACACCGTGCCGTGGCACTGCGAGCACAGCCTCGGCGTTTCCTCGAAGCCGATCAGCGTCCCGTCGTGCAGCACCAGCTTGTCGCGATCGGTCCCGAAGTGGCAGTTCATGCACCGCGTGTTCATGCCGTGGTTGATCACGATGTCCTTGTGCTGCACCAGCACCCGCTTTTCCACCGGCGACTCCGTGAACAGCTTGTGGCACTCGCTGCACGAGTGGTTCATCAGGCCCACCTTCGCGTTCTTCGCGTCCGTCAGCGGCGAGCGGAACGCGTTCCGCGGGAACTCTTCACGCGGCACCACCCGGACCTCGCCGATGGGAATCTCCGCCGAGGGCGATGCCAGCGCCAGCCACGCGGCGATCACCATGAACGCAGGCCCGATCAGCCAGCCGACGATCGCCGCGTTGCGAGAGGGGCTGCTCATTGCGGGTCCTCCGGCTGCGACGCTGGCAACGGCGGCTTCGCGCCCGGGAGCACGAGCGCGTTGATGTCACGCGTGTACTCCTTCGCGGCATGGCACCCCGGCGCACAGCTCCCGCCCGATTCGGTCTTCTTGAAGTTGATCTCGAGCAGCCAGTTCGAACTCCCGAACGGCACCGACTCGCGGATGTGCGCCGGCCGCTGCGAGGCATGGACCTCGTGGCACGCCCGGCACGTCCGACCCTTCTCCTGGTTCACGTGCAACGCGTGCAGGTTTTGCGTCCCGTTGCGGAACTGTGTGATCGAAGCGCTCTTGGGCTGCGTCACCATCTCCGGAGAGTGGCACTTGAAGCAGAGCTTGTACAGATCGAGCGAGAACGGCGAGTAGAACTCCGCGGGGTACTCGTCGGAGAGCAACCTGAAGTTCTGCCCCGCGTGCGGGTCGTGGCAAACCGTGCAGTGCCCATCGCGGATCGGTCCGTGCTTGTTGGGATTGGCCGCGAACATCTTGGACATGTCGGGGAGAAGCTTGCCGTTCTCTTGCTTTATTGGCGTGTTGTGGCACTTGAGGCACGTCTCCGGCTGCGACCCGCGCTGCAGCCCCGCGAGCTTGGAGGCGTGCGGCTCGTGACAGGTCGTACACCCGCCCTCGAGCATCACCGCGCCGTGGACCACCGCCGCGCCGGCGGTCATTTGTTCAAACTTGTCCTTGTGGCACGACAAGCAGAGCTTGGGCGCGCTGTCGCGGAGTTGGAACTTGTGATCGGAGGAGTGCGAGTCGTGGCAGTTCACGCAGCCTTCGTCGAGCGCCTTGTGGACGTGGACACCATCGCCCGGCTTGCCGGTGTCGGCGTGGCAGGTCTTGCACAGCGTGTTGGCGTCGGCGAGCAGCAGTTTCGGGAGTTCAGAGGAGTGCGCGACGTGGCAGGTGGAGCATGCGCCGACGGCGACCGGGCCGTGGACGAAGGCCTTCTTCATGAACTGGTCGTTGTGGCACTTGGTGCAGAGGTCGCGGTTGGGATCGGCTCGCAGGACGGCCTTGTGCTCTGAGCCGTGGGGATCGTGGCACTCCATGCACTTGCCGTCGACGACGGGGGCGTGGGTGTGCTTCTGCGTTGGCATCTGGTGGCACTTGAGGCAGAGTTGTTCCTGGGGGACGATGAGGGAGAACTTGTGGTCGGGGATCGCGCCCACCTGGATGTGGCACTGAGCACAGTCGCCTTTGGGGTTGTGGCGGACGGTGCGGTTGGCGATGTTGGTGTGGCACTCGGTGGTGGTGCAGTTGGTGGTGGGGGCGGTGGGGACATTGGCCTTGGGGGCGCCTGCGACTTGGGCGGATGCCGCGGCGCAGGTGAGACCGAGGAGTGCGAGCGAGAGGAGGAGGTGTCGGGGCAGTCCCATTTCCGGGAGGATGCACATGGTGTGCCATTCCGAATCTGGGTTTCCGGGCCAGAAGTTCGGTTGGGTTCCCGTGGCGGAGAGTTTGGGGGCTGCGGGGTTCCTGAAACTGAGAAAGCGGGTTGTGAGGGCGTGGGAGGGGTATTGGGGCGCTGCGGCGGGGGAGGCGTTTACGTGCGCCGCGGCGCGGCTGGGGGAGGGTGGCACTTGGATTGCAATGAGTTCTCGGCCGGGTGCGCTCGGATAGGACTTCACATGACTGCCGCGAGGCGAAGAGCGGGATGGGAATGGGTGCGGGGGATGGTGGTGGCGTTGCGCCTGGTGGTGGTGATGGGGGCGGCGGTGCCCTGTTTGGGGCAAGAGGGAGGAGCGGAGGCGGCGGACCGGCGGTGTCTGCGGTGTCACGGGCAACCGGAGATCGGGACGCGGAGTCCGGCGGAGCGGCGGTCGATGGTGGGGACGTTGCTGGATGTGGAGTCGGGGCATGAGGGGCGGGTGTTGGATGCGGCGGTGATGGCGCTCAAGGGGGACGAGCCGGCGACGCGGCCGGGGCTGTTTGTGGAGAAGGGGGCGCTGGCGGGGAGCACGCACGAGAAGCTGAGGTGTGTGGACTGTCACGAGGATGCGGCGCGGCTGCCTCACGATCCGAAGCTGAACCGGGCGACGTGCGCGACGGCGTGTCACGCGGGGGAGGCGGCGGAGTTTCCGAAGGGGGTGCACTTTGAGGCGCTCAAGCGTGGGGATCCGCTGGCACCGACGTGCACGTCGTGTCACGGGGGGCATCAGATTCTGGCGGTGAGCGATCCGAAGTCGCCGCAGCACCGATTGAACAGCATCTTTCTTTGTGCGGAGTGCCACGAGAAGCACCTGAAGAACACACCGGCGGGGTACAAGCCTCGGGGGCACATCGAGGCGTATCTGCAGAGTGCGCACGGGAAGGCGGTTGCGCAGTCGGGGCTGGTGGCGGCACCGACGTGTTCGGATTGTCACGGGGCGCACGCGGTGCATCCGGTGGGGGATGTTGAATCGCCGGTGAATCGGGCGAACGTGTACAAGACGTGCGGGTCGTGTCACGTTGGGATTCTGAACATTTACACGAAGAGCGTGCACGGGAAGCTGGCGGAGGAGGGGAAGGCGGAGGCGCCGGTGTGCACGGACTGTCACACGGCGCACGAGATCATCCAGCCGGACAAGGTGGCGTTCAAGCTGGCGAGCGGGGACCGGTGCGGGAAGTGTCACGCGGAGCGGATCGAGAACTACCACGAGACGTTCCACGGGAAGGCGTTGGCGCTGGGGCTCTCGAAGGTGGCGGCGTGCTACGACTGCCACGGGCACCACGACATCGTGCCGATTTCGGATCCGGCGAGTCGGCTGTTTGGTGAGAAGAAGCTGGAGACGTGCAGGCAGTGCCACCCGACGGCGGGGGCGAAGTTCACGGGGTATCTGGCGCACGCGGACCACACGAACCGGGAGTTGTACCCGGTGCTGTACTGGACGTTTGTGGTGATGACGTCGATCGTGGTGGGGACGTTCCTGTTCTTCGGGGCGCACACGATTCTGTGGCTGGCGCGGTCGGTGGTGATTTACATCCGGGATCGGAAGGCGTTCCGGGAGATCAAGGCGAAGTGCGCGAGTGATCCGGAGAACTACGTACGGTTCAAGCCGTTTGATCGGTTCCTGCATGTGCTCGTGATGACGAGCTTTTTGCTGCTGGTGGCGACGGGTATGCCGCTGAAGTTCTATTACACGGGGTGGGCGAAGGAAGTGGTGCGGTGGATCGGGGGGTTGGAGGCGGCGGCGCAGCTGCACAGGCTTGGGGCGATCGTCACGTTCGTGTACTTTGCGTTGCACATCGGGAGCCTGGTGGGGCGTGGGTACCGGGATCGGGAGCAGTTCAAGGATCCGGTGAAGGGGAAGGTGACGGCGAAGCGGGTGCTGGGCGTGGTGTTCGGGCCGGACCTGCCGTATCCGCATCTGCAGGATCTGAAGGACTGGTGGGCGCACCAGAAGTGGTTCTTCGGGAAGGGGCCTCGTCCGCAGTTTGACAAGTGGACGTACTGGGAGAAGTTTGACTACCTGGCTGTGTTCTGGGGGGTGGCGGTGATCGGACTGAGCGGTCTTGTGATGTGGTTCCCGGAGGCGGTGACGACGGTGTTGCCGGGGTGGGTGATCAACGTGGCGTTGATTGTTCACAGCGACGAGGCGTTGCTGGCGGCGGGGTTCATCTTCGCGTTCCATTTCTTCAACGTGCACTTCAGGCCGGAGAAGTTCCCGATCGACTCGGTGATCTTCTCGGGGCGGATCTCGAAGACGGAGATGATCCACGAGCGGAAGCGGTGGTACGACCGTCTGATCGCGAGTGGGCGGATGGACAGCATTCGGGTGAATGACGAGTGGACGCAGTGGCGGCGGGTGGTTCATCCGCTTGGGTTCATCGCGTTCGGGCTTGGGCTGATTCTGCTTGCGTTGATCGTGTACGCGATGTCGTCGCGGGTTGTGGGGGCGCATTGATGGGGCGTGCATGGACGATGGGGGTGACGTGCGGGAAGGGCGTGCTGCCATGATGGCCGAGAGCTGCGTGCGGCTGGTGTCGGGTGTGATGCGGGTGGGGGCTGCGCTGGTGGTGTGTGTGGTTGGGGCGGTGGCGGGCGCGCAGGAGGATGCGGGTGCGAAGTCGGATCGGCGCTGCATGCAGTGCCATGGCCAGGAGCACATCGCGACGTTGTCGGCGCTGGATCGGCGGTCGATGGTGGGGACGCTTCTTGATGCTGAGGGCGCGGGAGGCGGGGCCGCGGCGTTGGTGCCGCTCAAGGGCGACGAACCGGCGACGAGGCCGGGGTTGCTGGTGAAGCCGGATGCGCTGGTGGGGAGCACGCACGCCGGGCTGCACTGCATCGAGTGTCACACGGATGCGGCGGCGTTGCCGCACGCGGCGGTACTGAATCGGGCGACGTGCGCGGCGTCGTGTCACGCGGAGCAGGCGAAGGCGTTTGGAGAGGGTGCGCACTTTGAGGCGTTGAAGCGGAACGATCCACTGGCGCCGACGTGCGCGTCGTGCCATGGTGGGCACGATGTGCTCAAGGTGACGGACCGGCGGGCGGCGTCGAGCAAGTTGAAGTCGCTGCACCTGTGCGGGGACTGCCATGCGAAGCATCTGCCGGTGGAGGGTTCGCTGGATTCGTCGGCGCGGGTGAGTGACTACCTGGGGTCGACGCACGCGAGGGCTGTGGAGAAGGCTGGGCTGCCGATGGCGGCGTCGTGCGCGGATTGCCACGGAGCGCACGGGGTGAAGCCGTCAAAGGATCCGAGCTCGCCGGTGAATCGGGCGAATGTGCCTCAGACGTGCGGGAAGTGTCACGTTGGGGTCGTGGAGGAGTACGACGCGAGTGTGCACGGGCGCAAGTACGCGGAGGCGAACGAGAAGGCGGCGGTTTGTACGGACTGTCACACGGCGCACCAGATCACGCACGCGGGGGCCCCGGGGTTCATGACGGACGTGATCAACGAGTGTGGGCGGTG
>JBIKMF010000368.1:0-4222 GCA_044359425.1 Phycisphaerales bacterium | reverse complement strand
TCACCGCGTAAAGCGGGCCGATCCCCTCGCACCCTTGCGCCACCCACGCGTCGAACTGAAAGCTGCCCCCCACCGACGCGGCCACCAGCCCCGAGGTGATCGGCTCATCGTTCGCCACCATCGCGACCCGCGGGCCTCGGGGCGGCGACACGAGCGCCCCCACGATCGGAGCGCGTCGATCACCCGAAACCGTGTCCCACGCGGAGAGTTGATCCTCGAATCCCACGAGATCACTGGTCGCGAACGCGAAGGTCACGCGCCGGTTCTCCTGCGCAAGCAACCCCGCGTCGTCGGCGTCCACAGCATCCGCCGCCATCGCGTGCACCGTCAGGTCTTCACCCGCCATGGCAAACGCGGAGAGCGCGAATCCATGCTCCAGGGCGCCTCGTCCCGCCATCGCCCCCGCGCCGATCACGCCAAGCACCGATGATGCACCCGTCCGCTCCCGAAGCCTCGCGCAGATCGTCTGAAACGCCGGCGCGTGCGACGGTGTCGCGAAGGCGAGCAGCAGCGATGGCGAAACGCCTTCCAGCCGCTCCATGCAGATATCCGCGGCATGATCCGCCGCGGATTCCGGTGTCACATTCGTGGAGCCCCCCGCACCCAGAAGAACACGGGGAGGCCTGGACGGATCGCTCATAGAGCTCGCATTACTTGTTGATGTCCTGCGGCTCGGAGGGCTCGGCCGCCGGGGCTTCCGGCGCGGGACGATCGTCCATCCGCGGTGCGCTCTCGATGCGGTACGGCTGACCGGCGGTGTCGGCTCGCAGCAGCTCCACGCGGATCGGCGTGATCACGTTGAGCTTCAACGAGCGATCGATGTCGGCGTCACCAATCACGCCAACCACCAGCCCGAGCATCCGCTCGAGATCCCATTCCTGGCTGGGCTTGATGTACCCCAGCGTCTTCGGAGCCGAGGTCCCGACGGAGACCACGCGGTACATCAGCGGCAACTGCTTGCCGTCGTACACGGTGCTCGGCTGCAGCTCGCCGATCACGGTGTACACGCGGATCTTGGCGACGTCGGCGAGCGCCTGCGTCGCCGCGGCGTTCGTCGAATCAAGGGCGGCACGGGCTTCTTCCTGGCGGCGAACGGTCTCGCGGAACTCCTGGCGGAGGCGCAGGTACTCCAGACGTCCGGCCAACGCCTGCCGACGACGATCGCTCGTCTCGGTCGCCAAGGCCTTCTCGAACTCGCCCAGCAACTCGTCGACTTCGGAGGTCAGTACAGACTGGGACGCGACCACCCGCAGCTTGGATTCGAGGGACTCCACGAGCGCGGCCTGCTTCTGGAACTCGCTCATCCCGTCCGCCGGACGCACCACGGGAACCGGATTCGCGGCTGGCACCTCAGCTGGCTTCACTTCGGGCTGCGAGCCGTCGGTCTTGGGGGCCGGGGTTTCAATCCCGGTGTTCTTCTCGCCCTGATTCAACGTCGTGGGAGCGGGAACAGGTTCGATCGGCTTGGTGGCATCACCGGGGCCGGGGTTGGTGACCTGCGGGGTGGTCAGGTCGGTCGGCTTGGCCGCCTCGGGCGCGGGCTTCGTGCCGTCAACGACGGGCTTGGGGGCCTCAGGGGCGGGAACAGGCGCGGGGACGATCTCGGGGGTCCCGGCCTTCGCACGGAACGCGGCCGCCTCGGCATCCGTCGCCGCGCGAAGACCCTTGAGCTGGACAAACATGCGGGCCTGGGACGGGGCGTGCACGCGGTAGGCGACAACCGGGCCATCGACCGTCTCGCGAACCTCTTCCTTCTTGCGAAGAACAGTGCCCGCCGGCAGCGGGGTCTGCAGCAACGGCTGCCACGACGCGCCGAATCCGGCGATCATGTGCGGCGCACGGAGCTTGGTTGCAACGGTCGTCTTGAGCGCATCGCCTTCGACCGCGACCTCCTCCACACGCACGAACACCGTCGCCTCCGGCGGGTACCCCACGCGGGCCCACGTCTCGCTCACTCCGTCCACGAACAGGGTCTGCCCCTTCTTGAGTTCGACCACCTTGTAGTAGTTCGAACTGTCCTTGCAGTGCCCCGGGGCGGTCTCCGTCGCGACCACCATGTACGAGGGCGAGGCATCCTTCACCTGTGCCCATGCCGTTCCAGCTGTCGCCACCAGCGCCAGCGGGGCAGCAAGAATCGTGGAAGCCGTAATCGTGAGTGCGCGGACGATGCTCATCGTAAATCTCCACCGAAAGTCTGCGGGCCCGGCTGCTTTCGCCGTGGGCTCCGCCCGGTCGTTGCTCTTCTTGGTATCTGCGCGGCGGGGCGATGGCGTCCTGCCGAGCCACCCGCGCCGGATGATAGGACACCCCAACCGACACGACACCCCGAGATTGTTGCATCGTTTGGGGTTTTGACGGGAGGGCTTTCTTCGGCTACGTTCCTCTCTGCATGCACCCCGCCCCCACACCCTCCGCCACCCCCGCTCGCCCCAGACCCGGTATGGGGGGGCTCGCCCTCGCACTCGCCGCACTCGCCGGTGGTTGCGCCCAGTCCCCCTTCGGGGACTCCCCGACCGAAGGCCTCCGACGCGCCATCGTCCAGGCCTCCGCCAACGAGTTCGTCGACGCCAACACCCAAAGCGCCCCCGTCGTCACCAAGCGCGACCCCGAAACCGGCCGCAACGACGTCCGCCCCGACATCCTCGCCGAACTCGACCAGATGTCCGGCCCCAAGGCCTGGGAAAAGACAACGCCGCAGCTCGGCGACGACCTCCTCGGGCGCCCCATGCGCACCGTGAAAATAAGCCTCGAACGCGCCGTCCAGACCACCGCCGAACGAAACGTCGCCGTTCAGTTCGCACGACTCGGACCCGGCATCGGTGAGGCCCAGGTCATCTCCGCCGCCGCGGCGTTCGACTGGGTCTTCTCCAGCAACTCCACGTGGAACAGCACGGACGAACCCCGCGTCGCCACGAGCGTGAACAACTCGAGCTTCAACTCGAGCAGCGTGACCTTCCAATCCGTCACCCAGCAGCTCGGCCTCCGCCGCAACACCATCAGCGGCGGCCGCCTCACGTTCCAGCACGAGTACGGCTACACCGACGACCACACCTTCCGCCAACGCAGCCGCCCCAACCCCGCCAACCTCGCGACCTTCACCGTTCAGTTCGATCAGCCCCTCCTCAAGGGCTTCGGCAGCGAGATCACCCAGGCCGAAATCCGCGTCGCCCGCAACGTCGAACGCAACGCCGTCCTCACCCTCAAGCGTGACCTCATCCGCGTCACCACCGACGCCGAGAAAACCTACTGGCAGCTCGTCCAGTCCTACCAGGACTTGCTCATCCTCCAACGCCTCCTTCAGGCCGGCGAAGAGACCGCGTCCGTCGTCCGCAACCGCGTTCAACTCGACGCCAACGACGCGCAGGTCGCCGACTCCGAGGCCCGCGTTCAGCGCCGACGCGCCGACGTCCTTCGAGCCCAGACCCAGCTCCGGCTCCTCAGCGATCGCCTGAAGCAACTCATGAACTCGCCCGACCTCCCCGTCGGCTCCGAGGTCCTCATCATCCCCAGCGATGCCGCCATCGACGCTCCCGTCAAGTTCAGCCTCCGCGAGTCCATCCGCTCCGGCCTCCAGTACCGCCCCGAGATCCAGCAGGCCATCACCGGGATCGACGACGCCTCCATCCGTCAGATGGTCGCCGACAACGGCCGCCTTCCCGATCTCAACCTCCGCCTCCAGGCCCGCACGCAATCCCTCGACAACCTCGCCGGCGACGCGTACGCCGACGTCACCGACTGGGACTTCGTCAGCTACCTCGCCACGCTCGTCTTCGAGTACCCCCTCGGAAACCGCAAGGGCGAAGCCGACTACGTCCGCCGTCGCCTCGAACGTATGCAGACCGTGCTCGCCTACCGGAATCAGGTGCAGACCATCGTTACCGAGGTCAAGTCCGCGCTCGTCCGCGTTCAACTCAACTACCGACTCATCGCCCAAAGCCGCGATTCTCGCCTGAGCGCGACCAACGCCCTCCGCGTGCTCAAGATCGAGAACGAGGTCAAGGGCCGCACCATCGAGCGCCTCGATCTCGAGCTCAACCGCCAGGAAACCGTCGCCTCCGCCGAACGCGAAGAAGTCCAGGCCGTCATCGAGTACAACGTCGCCCTCGCCGATCTCTTCGCCGCGATGGGCACCAGCCTCGAACGCAACAACATCCAGTTCGTCGTACCCGACGCCGGCACCATCGACCTCGGCCCCGAAGCCCCACTCGGCTGGGAATACAAG
>JBIKMF010000367.1:0-4238 GCA_044359425.1 Phycisphaerales bacterium | reverse complement strand
CATCAAGGCCGCCCGAGTTCCCCAGACCCCTCTCTCGGGCGAAGGGCCCGTGGTCCACGACGTGCACACCGGCGAGATGTCGGGCGAGGACCTCATTCTCCTCGACGGCGCGCTCGAAACGCTCAAGGCCCGCGACGAACGCCAGCACGACGTCGTCATGCTCCGCTACTTCGCCGGTCTCACCATCGAGCAGACCGCCGCCGCCATGGACCTCTCGCCCGCCACGGTCAAGAACGAGTGGACCTACGCCCGCGCGTGGCTCATGCGCGAAATGGAGAAGGCCCGCAAGCGCGAGCCAGACGCGTGAGCCCTACCGACGGCGATAGATCCCGCCGGCTGTTCGACGCCGCTATGGCTCTTCCGTCGGAACGCCGCGCCCAATACCTCCGCGAGAACTGCTCCGACGACGAAGCCCTCCGCCTCGAAGTCGAAGAACTCCTCGCACTCGCCGATACCCCCGACGGCCCCCTCGATCGAACCCCCGGCGGTGCGCTCGCGCAGATCGCCGATCACCTCTCCCGCGGCGACAAGCTCGGCCGCTACACCATCGACAGCGTCATCGGCCAGGGTGGCATGGGTATCGTCTACCGCGCCAAGCAAGAAGAGCCCGAACGCGACGTCGCCGTCAAGGTCGTGCACGAGGGGATCTTCTCACGCAGCGCGGTGCGTCGTTTCGCCCAGGAAGCCGCGGTCCTTGGCCGACTGAAGCACCCCGGGATCGCCGCGGTCATCGAGGCCTCCCTCACCGGCGGCCGACCCTTCATCGCGATGGAACTGGTCGAGGGCGAGTCGATCATCTCCTTCGCTTCGGCCCACTCCCTGAACCTCCGCGGAAAGCTCGAGCTCGTCGCGAAGGTGTGCGACGCGCTGCACCACGCCCACGTGAAGGGCGTGATCCACCGCGACATCAAGCCCGCGAACCTCCTCGTCGATCTCTCCGGCCAGCCCCGCGTCCTGGACTTCGGCATCGCACGCCTCACCGAGGGCGACACCGCCGCGGGCCCGATGACCGGCGCTGGCCAGCTCGTTGGCACGCTCGCGTACATGAGCCCGGAGCAAACCGGCGGCGATCCAACCCGCGTGGACGCACGCTGCGACGTCTACGCGCTCGGCGTCGTGCTGTACGAACTGCTCTGCGGCCGCCCCCCGCTCAAGATCAACGACGCCATGGTCGCCGACGCGGTCATGCGCATCCAGTCCGAGGAACCAACGCCCCCGCGCGACATCGTGCCCGGCCTCCCCGACGACGTCGACACCATCGTCCGTCGCGCCCTCGAGAAAGAGCCGCACAACCGCTACCAACACGCCTCCGATCTCGCCGCCGACATCCGGCGTTACCTTGCCGACGAGCCGATCATGGCCCGGCCACACTCCACGTGGTACCAGGTCAGCAAGTTCGCGCGCCGAAACCGCGTCCTTGTCGGTGCGGTCTCCTCCGTTGTCGCCTGCATCATCATCGCCCTGGGCCTCGTCACCGTCGCGATGTTCCGCGCCCGCGATGCCGAGAAGGACGCCGCCACCAAGGCGCAGCTCGCTCGGGAAGAGGCCGCCCGCGCCACACGCTTCGGCAACTTCCTCCGCAACATCCTCGCCGTCGAACGCGATTCCGTCGCCGGGAAGGACACCACCGTCCTCCACATAATGCTCGAGCGCGCCGAGAAACGCCTCCCCGCCCTCGACGACGACCCGCAGACCCGCGCCGCGATCCTCGCCGTCATCGGCAACAGCTACCGTGATTTCGGCCGCCCCGGCGACGCCGTCCGCGTTCTTACCGAGGCCGTCCGCGTCTCCACCGAGACGAAGGGCCCCGAATCCATCGACACGCTCTTCGCACGCGACGCCCTCGCCGCCGCCAAGCTCAGTATGAGCGACTACGTCGGCGCCGCCGACGATCTCCGCGAGATCGCAGAGATCCGCGAACGCGTCGATCCCGAGAAAGACCGCCTCGCCACCACCCTCTCCAACTACGCGCTCGCCCTCGAGGCCATGTCACGCACCGACGAAGCCATCGAAGCCATCGAGAGAACCGAGAAGATCCTCACCGAGCTGAACGACACCGACGCCCGTCTGGTGCTCGCCATCCGCCGCGGCCGGATGCTCGGCGAGACCGGACGCGTCGAAGAAGCAGACGCCGCGATCCGCTCCACCCTCGCCCTGCTGGTCGAACGCCACGGCTGGTCTCACGTCACCACCATCGCCGCCTACATCGACTGGTGCCGGCATCTCAAGTCCAGCGGCCGCTTCGAAGAAGCCTACTCCGAACTCAACCGCTGCAAGCAACTCGCCGCCGAGGTGCACGGCCGCGAGACCTCCATCATGCTCGGGATCCTCGACCGTCTCTCCGGCGTCTGCGTCGAGCTCTCGCGATGGGACGAGGCCGAAGCGATCATGATGGAGATGAAAGGCCTCGTCGGGAAGACCCTCGGAGATGATTCCCTTTCATACTGGGCCCTCCACGGGAACATCGCATCCGTCTATCGCCTGCAGGGCAAGGCCGACCTCGCCGAGCCATATTCCCGCGCCGCGCTCGATGGAATCAAGCGCAACGCGCCGAAGGGTTGTGTCTTTACCGGCGGCATGCTTCTGGGTCATGCCGAAACCCTGCGACTCCTCGACCGTCGCGCGGACGAAGCACCGCTCCTCGTTGAGGCCTGGGATTTCTTCTCGAACTCCGATTTCGCAGACCCCGAGCAAGCCACGTACACCGCAGGGCTCGCCGCGTCCGCCTTCGAGTCCATCAACGACGCCGTCAACGCCGCCCTGTGGTCGGATCGCGCCGAAGCGGTCGAGACAAGCTCTCCTCCGCCTCAGGACCCGTGAGCGTCACCTCGACACCCAGGGCCGTCGACTCGCGCACGATCAGCCGCATCAGCCTCGCATCAAGCCCCGACGACCCCAGCGGCCGCAGCCCGCACCGCTCCCATCCCTCTATCGCCGCGTGCAGCCCCGCCTCTCTCTGCCCCAACGCAACCAGCGCCTCCGCGCGCGCGCACAACGCCCGCACCCTCGACTCGCGCCGCTCCCCCGGCCCCTCGGGCGACAGCAGCACCTCGTCCGCCAACTGCAGCGCCATCTCCGGCTGCCCCACCCTCTGCGCGTACAGATCCGCCGCCATCGCAAGCGATCGAACCACCTCCGGATGGTCCCCGCCCTTCACCCGCTTGATCCGACCCGCCGCCCGTACGTACTCCCGCGCCGCCTCCTCGTGCTCGCCCATTCCGCGCAGCCCCGCCGCGTACTCGAGGGAGCGCATCGCCGTCTCCGGATCCAGATCTCCCAACTCCTCGCTCAACAGCTTCACGACCTCCCGCTGAACACCCGTGTATTCCTCGCTCTTCCCCTGATACGCATACGCCAGCGCGAGCTGCCGCATCGCCTTCACTCGCTGCCACGCCGGCGCCGGTGACTCCCCCCCAAGACTCGCCACCACCCCCCTCATGATCTCCTCCGCCTCCGACGCCCTTTCCCTCGGCAGTATCCTCGCGATCGCCACCGCCGTCTGAAGCGTCTCCTGATGCTCTGCTCCCAGCAGCGACCGCTGCGCCTCCAGCACCTCACGCAACTCCCGCTCGCACGCGTCCCGATCCGCCCCGCCAAGCGAAGCCACCACCGCGTACAGCAGCCGCCTCGTCCGCAGAGTCTCCGCCGCTCCCGCCCCAAACTCCCGCTCGTGCACCGCGAGCGCACGCTTCAAACTCCCGCTCGCCGCGCTCGGAAACCGATCCGCCTCCCGCATCCCCGCCACCAGCTCGAGCACACCCGCCATCACCCGCGGCGATCGCTCGAGCGAGCGCGATGCACGCGACTCAATCAGCGACAGCACCTCGCGCAGCGAAGTCGGTTCGTCCGTCGCCAGGCTGTCCGACGCGCGGATGCAATCCGCGAGAAACGTGTTGATCGCCTCCGCCGTCTCTCGGGCCGAAACCGCCGCGTCCCGCTCCAACACCGCTTCCGCCTGCGCCGCCCTCGCGGTTCCCGCCTGCCGCTCCGCCTCGCGCTCGGCCTCCACCGCGCGGTCGCGCTCGCTCCGCAGCGAAGACACAAACGCCGCGGTCGTCACCGCGAGCACCGCCACCGCCACGCCTGCGATCGTCGCCGGAACCCGGTTTCGACGGTACCACAGCGAAGCCCGGCGCACCGGTCCCGGTGCCGACGCGCTCACCGGTCTGTGCGCGAGATACGCCTCCAGATCCTCCGCCATCCGATCGGGGCTCAGGTACCGATCCCCCGGCAGCGCG
>JBIKMF010000366.1:0-4242 GCA_044359425.1 Phycisphaerales bacterium | reverse complement strand
GCGGACGCCGTACGAGCTGATCCCGCTCCTGCCGGACCAGCCGATCGAGATCAAGAACAACATCTTCCTGAAGGGCTTCGAGACCGAGCACACGTGCCCGAGCTTCGGGTACATCGTGTACGAGCGTCGTACGAAGCTGAAGGCGGAGTTCAGCGACCTGCCGCAGGAGAAGCTGCGCGAGCTGAAGGACCGGGGCATCGCGATCACCAACGCGTTCGAGATCCCGCTGATCGCGTACACGGGCGACACGCGTCCGGGCCCGCACCTGGTGCGGCCGGACGTGATGGGCGCGCAGATCGTGATCTCCGAGTGCACGTTCTTCGAGCCGGACCACAAGGAGCGCGCGAAGATCGGGATGCACATGCACCTGGACGACGTCGCGGAGTGGCTGCGCGTGCTGCAGTGCCAGGCGATGGTGCTGATCCACGTGTCGCGCCGGACGGACATGAACTTCGCGCGCCGACGGATCGCCGAGGTCGCGGGGGACAAGTTTGTCAATAAGGTCCACTTCCTGATGGATCACCGGACGAACAAGGCCCGGTACGAGCAGCAGTGCATCGACGCGGGGGTAGCCCCCCCGAGCGCTGGACGGCCGCAGACGTCGGCGAAGACGGTCAAGGCCGAGGAAGAGCAGGAGTAGGTCCCCCAATCAACTCCCGTCTGCGTCCCTCACACCCCTTCGGGGTCCCTCGGTTCTGATGGTTCTTTGACTCCTTGCGCGAGTTGAGATTGACAGTGTGCCTTCTGCAAAGTAACTTTCCCTCCCGCGAGGCGTCGTGCCGCCCCACGCCGATTTCGGACCCCATCGGGGCGCCGAAGCCGGTCGGTGTCGGTCTCTTCTTGTGGTGGAGAACGCCCCGCGTGTCTTGTCTGGCTCTTTCAACTTGGACCTGTGGCCGTCTTGTGTCCCCGGACGGAGCGCTGATCGCATGAGCAGCACCGATCGACAGATCTGGGACCAGATGCTCGCACACCTGCGGAGCCAGTATCCGGCGATCTGCAGGCAGTGGTTCGAGGAACTGACGCCGCTGGGCATCGCCGGCGGGGCGATGCAGCTGCGCACGCTCACGACGGTTCATCGCGACTACCTCCGCAAGCAGTGCGCGGATCCGTTCAGCGATGCCGCGCGGAGCGTGACGGGGCGGCTGATCTCGGTTCGGTTCCTGGGGCCGGAAGATCCGGCGATGTCGGGGCCTTCGGAGACCAAGCCGGGGAAGAGCTCGCCGTTCAACAAGATCGTCGAGGCCAAGCCGCTCCCGCCGACCCCGAGCAACGGGCAGGCGAACACGGTTCCGCCGGAGCCTGAGCACGCGGGGACTTCGGTGCCGGCCCAGCCGCCCGCGAACCCCGGTGCCTTCATCGAAGCGACCGGGCCCGTTCCACCGCCGCAGCCGCGACCGCCCGTGGTCGTGACGCCGGACTCTCCGCGCTACGAATCGCTGACGATCAACCCGGACTACAGCTTCGAGAACTTCGTCGTGGGACCGGGGAATCGGTTGGCGCATGCCGCGGCACAAGCGGTTTCGGCGACGCCGGGACGCGCGTACAACCCGTTCTTCATCCACGGCGGGGTGGGGTTGGGGAAGACGCACCTGCTGCAGGCGGTGTGTCTGAAGATCGCGGAGCAGAACCCGTCGGCGGTGATGTACTACACGTCGTGCGATGCGTTTGTGACGCAGTTCATCGAGAGCGTGCAGAGCGGTGAGATGTCGGATTTCCGGCATCGGTTCCGCGATGTGGACGTGCTGGTGATCGACGACATTCACTTCCTGGCGAAGCGCGATCGGACGCAGGAAGAGTTCTTCCACACGTTCAACAGCCTGTACCAGGCGAATAAGCAGATCATCTTGTCCTCGGATGCACCGCCGGAAGAGATCCCGGATCTCGAGGAGCGGCTGGTGTCGCGGTTCAAGTGGGGTCTGGTCGCGAAGATCGAGCCGCCGTGCTACGAGACGCGGGTGGCGATCCTGAAGACCAAGGCCCGGATCCGCGGGTTGATCCTGCCGGACACGGTGGCGGAGCTGATCGCCAGCCGCGTGGACTCGAACATCCGCGAGCTTGAGGGCGTGATCGTCAAGCTGCACATCATGGCGGCGGTGGAGCACCGCCCGATCGACCTGGACCTGTGCCGGTCGGCCCTGGGTGACTCCGGGCGCGAGGTGGTGGCGGAGCCGACGATCCAGGCCGTGATCGAGGTGGTGAACGAGTTCTACCGGATCCGGCTGACGGACCTCCAGAGCAAACACCGGCAACGGTCGATCACCCTGCCCCGGCAGGTGTGCATGTTCCTGCTGCGGCGGCTGACGCGGCACTCGCTGACGGAGATCGGCGGGTACTTCGGGGGCCGGGACCACACAACGGTGATGCACGCGATCCGGATGGTGGAGAACCGGGCGGAGCAGGATGTGGACTTCGCGCTGGTGATCAAGACGCTGGAAGAGCGGATCCGCGGGCCTCGGCCGCAGTAGGGTTTGCCTTTCGTGAGGGGTCCGATTGGCGAGGCGGCGCGGGTCACCCCCTGTTTCAGGGGTTTTCCGACAACCGACAGTTCGGGTCTCCACGGGCGTGGAAGACCTGTGGATGACTGCTCGGCTGCGCGCGGCACGGAAGGGGTTTTCGGGGCCCCCGGGGCGGGGGTCTCGCGGCGGGGCCAACCGACCCGGCACGAGCGGCGCGCATCCGACAGGCAAGCGACAGTCTGTGCACGCGGGGATTGTGGTCTAACTGCTTGTCGCGTAGGCGCTTGCGGTGGTTGTCCCGGGCTTTCCCACACGCCGACAGGGCTTACTGCTGTGGTTATGAATGTATCTCTGATCTCTTAGAAGAAGACCACTCCCGGGCCGAGGGACGCACCGAGGTCCGCCTTCATTCAGGCCGCTGCATATCCCCGATGTGTATAAGCCGGTGGAGGAACAAGGCGTTGGGATTCTCCGCGGAAAGGGGCATGTCAACGCTGGCATGTTCGGCACCAAACCGTGGTTCGCTGGCCAACCTGGGCGGTGGAGAGCTTGGTCTGGCAGCGGTGGCAGGGCTGGCCGGCACGGCCGTAGACCTGGTGGGTGCGCTGGGCGGTCCCGGGCTGGCCGTCGGGTCCTCGGTAGTCGCGGATGGTGGACCCGCCTGCGAGGATTGAGGAGCCCAGGATGGCGCGGAGGTTATCCACAATCCGTCCCCATGTGGAGCGATCGACGCGGCCGGCCTTTCGCTTGGGGGAGACGTCGGAGGCGAAGAGGGCTTCGTCGGCGTAGATGTTGCCGACCCCCGCGATCACCGACTGGTCGAGCAAGGCGGCCTTTACGGCGCGGGTGCTGCCGCGGCAGGCGGAGAGCAGATCCTCTGGCGTGGCGAGGAGGGCGTCGGGGCCCAGGGTGTTCCAGCGGGTGGAGCGGAGGGCATCGACGGAGTCGAAGAACCAGAGGCCACCGAAGCGGCGTGGGTCGGAGAAGGTGAGGAGGTTGGGGCCGGGGTGGATCTGCCAGGTGACGTGTGTGTGCGGCGCGGGCGGGGTGGTGGCGGGGAGGGCTTCGAGTGCGCCGGTCATGCCGAGGTGGACGCACATGGCGCGGCCGTCGTGGGCGATGAGGGCGAGCTGCTTGCCGTGGCGCAGGAGCGAGGTGATCGTCGCGCCGTCGAGGAGGTGGTTGGGCCAGGGGTCGCAGATGTCGGGGCGGTTGACGACGGGTGATTGAAGGGAATGGCCGAGGAGCGAAGGGAGGAGCTTGCGCCGGACGTTCTCGACCTCGGGGAGCTCAGGCACGCGCGGGCTCCGGTGATGCGGGTGCGCGGCGGCGTGGCGCGGGGTGTGTGGTGGGAGCGGCGTAGCCCTTGATGAAGAGGAGGCGGAGGGAGTTGAGGACGACGAGGATGGTGCCGCCTTCGTGGGCGAGGACGCCCGCGGACATGGGGACGTGGTGTCCGGTGCGGGAGCCGATGAGTGTGGCGGTGATCATGAGGATGATGATGCCGAGGGCGAAGAAGAGGTTGAAGGTGATGATGCGGGAGGTTCGGCGGGCGAGGGCGATGACCCAGGGGATGGCGGCGAGGTCGTCCGTGAGGAGGACGGAGTCGGCGCTTTCGAGGGCCGCGGCGGCGCCGATGCCACCGATGGCGATGGATGCGTCGGCGCTGGCGAGGGCTGGGGCGTCGTTGACTCCGTCGCCGATGACGCCGACGCGCTTGCCCTGCTTCTCGCGGAGTTCGCGGATGATGTTGAGCTTGTCTTGCGGGAGGAGGTCGGCGTCG
>JBIKMF010000365.1:0-4260 GCA_044359425.1 Phycisphaerales bacterium | reverse complement strand
CAGCCCCTCCCATTCCTTCAGCCCCCCACCTCCTCCTCTCCCCCCGCCGCCGCGCTCCTCGCCCGCGCCGGGGCCGTCCCCGCGTGACCTTCTCCGCCCTTGCCACTCGGTCGGACGATCGGTCGACACCACCGTCAACTGCCCCTCCGACTTCAACAGCGACGAAAGCGTCGACGGCGACGACGTCATCGCCTTCTTCGCCGCCTCGGACAGCGGCTGCTGAGCGAAAACCCGACCACGAGCATGCGGAGCGAATAGCAACGAGAAGCCCGACATTTCAGCCACGACCACCCGCTCCGGGTTGCCGCGCGGACCAAGCACCGGCGGCGGTCGGCGGAGGCCTAACATTGAACATCCCGTCCCATATGCCGTGCACCAACCGGCATCGGAGTGAGTCATGACGGAGCCCGCACACACCGAACACCCGTGGAAGGATCGCGTAACGATCGACCCTTCGATCCATCATGGTGAGCCGTGCATCACAGGAACCCGCTTCGCCGTGAGCTTGATCGTGGGCAGCATCGCCGATGGTGACACGCCCGCTCAAATCATCGCGAGCTACCCGCAACTGACCGAGCAAGACGTCCGCGCAGCCCTTCGATATGCCGCCGAGGCCGTGCGCGGATACGCCGTGCACCCAAATCGAAGGGCATCGTGACCGTGGGATCCCTCAGTCGATTCAAGGTCGATGAAGACCTCCCGGCCGAGGTGGCGGACTTGCTTCTCGCCAGCGGGCACGACACTCGGACCGTCGTGTCACAAAGCATAGTGGGGTGGCCCGATGATCGGGTATGGGCGGCAGTCGCCGCGGAGGGCAGATCGCTGGTGACCGCAGACGTAGGTTTCGCGGATGCCAGGCGGGTCGTCCAGTCACACGGTATTGGCATCATTCTTCTACGCGCGGGGCGAGAGAGCCGGACCGCGTACATCGAGCTCACGCAGGGTCTGCTGGCGAGCTTCGATCTCGGTCAGGTTGCCGGTTGTATCGTGACCGTCGCCCCCGACGCGATCCGGGTACATAACACCCGCAGGTGAGCCTCGTGCTTCGCACGCCGGCAACCGCTTCATTGCTTCGTCATCACGACACGCGATCACCCGAACCGCTCGACTTCTATACACGGAGGGCCACAGATGAACGACCATCCCCGCGAACCCGACTACGCCCGGTTCATCAGCACCGGCTTCATCTCGCAACTCTCCGTCCTCGCTCACCGCCAATCCCCCGCGCACCACATCATCCGCAACGGTCAGGTCATCCTCCCGCCCGACGCCACCATCACCGAGGGCGGACTCTCCTTCCGCGCACTCACCCCCGAAGGCTGGCGCTCACCCGCCGTCGCCATCTCCGGCAACGGCCACGCCATCTGCATCATCTCCCCCACGCTCACCGCCCTCGGCTCCGCCGGACACGACGGCCTCTACTGGTCCATCAACCTCCTCCTCACCTCACACTGCTCCGTCCTCGTCGACCTCGCGCCCTACCCGCCACCCGACCCGTACGCCGAACCCTTCCCGCCGCCCCGCTCCCTTCTCGAACGCCTCGCCCACTGGCTCGGCCGCCACCTCCCGGGCCCCACTCCCGAACCCGCCGTCCTCTCCATGAACACCGCACGCTCCACCGCCCTCATCGCCAACCAACTCCCACTCCACGCCCCCTCCCAACTCCTCTTCTTCGGCGGCACCGCCCATTCCCGCGGCCACCTCGCCGCCGCCGCCGTCCAACTCGGCCTCCCACTCCAGATCCTCCCCACCCGCGAAGCCGCCCTCGCCCAACTCACCCCGTAACCCCCAACATCCCACCCAACACCCAACACCTTCTGCCTAATGCCCAATGCCCAATGCCCAATGCCCAATGCCTAATGCCCAATGCCTAAGAACCGAAGTCCGCTGACGGGATGCCCGCTTCCGTGCACCTCACATCGCGTGGGGCTTAACCCCGCGAGCAACTGCTCGCAAAGGAGAGAGATGACCGTTAAGCAAGCTAGCGTCGCAGTTGCCGCATTGATTGGCCTGTCCCTCGTCCCAACCGCCCGCGGCCAGTTCACCCTCACCAACCTCAGTCCCGCCGAATCCTTCTACTCCGAAGCCCGCGCCACCTTCGGCTCGCAACAGGCCGGATCCGTCATCACCGAAACAAGTTCGAACGCCAGCATCTGGAGCGGCACCGCACAGTCGTGGATCAGCCTCAGCCCCGCAGGCTCCGAGGCCTCCGCCATCTTCGGCGCCGCCGGCTCCCAGCAAGTCGGCACCGTCTCTTTCTCCGGCGTGAATCGGGCCAGCACCTGGACCGGCACCGCGGCATCATGGGTCGATCTCAACCCGCTCGGTTCCGCCGAGTCCTACGGCTTCGCCACCAACGGCACGCAGCAGGTGGGCTACGCCGATGTCGGCTCCAAACGCCGCGCCAGCCTCTGGAGCGGAACCGCCGACTCCTGGATCGACCTCGAGCCCGCGCAGTCGGAAGGATCCACGGCCTTCGCCATAAGCGCCAGCACCCAAGCGGGCGTCGCGGTCATCAACGGACAAACCCACGCGAGCCTCTGGAAGGGCGCCGCATCCTCATGGATCGATCTCAACCCCGCCGGTGCTACCGAGTCCTTCGCCTTCGCCGCGACCGACGCGCACCAAGCAGGCAGGGCAACCGTGGACAACATCTCCCGCGCCAGCCTCTGGAGCGGAACCGCCGACTCGTGGATCGATCTCAACCCCCTCGGCTCGATCGACTCCGGAGTCTTCGGCGTGCACGAGAACATGCAAGTCGGCTATGCCTTCATCGACAACCAGTTCCGCGCCAGCCTCTGGCTCGGCACCGCTGAATCCTGGGTAGACCTCAACGCCTTCCTGCCCGAGTACTTCACCTTCAGCCAGGCCTACAGCATCTCGAGCGATGGCAGCACCATCTCCATCGTGGGCTCCGGCTTCAACGGCTTGACGGGCAAGAACGAAGCCCTGCTCTGGACGCAGCCAATCCCCGCGCCCGGCGCAGGCACCCTGCTCGCCCTCACCGGCCTGATCGCCGCACGCCGCCGCCGCTGACCCTCCTCACCGCCCCGGGGTAGCGCCGCTGCCCCGGGGTCTTGTCGTTCCTCATGTCCCCCCCGCGAGCTTCGCGAAGTCCCCCCGCCCCCATAATCCCCACCAAAATCCCAGTTTCTACCACTCCCCGCGCCGCGGCAATCCACCGGCGCTTGCACCGACGCCAATCTCGGGTAGGCTGCCCCGTCCCACACACCCGGAGCCGCACCCATGTCCAACCTCAACCCGCGCCTCGCCACCCTCCTCGCACTCGCCGGCGCCGCCGCGCCCGCCCTCGCCCAGTGCGGCAACTTCGCCGTCTCCGTCTCCACCGGCACCATCCAACCCGGCACCGTCGACACCGGCAACCACTGCGACGACTGCACCACCCCCGTCGCGCTCCCCTTCCCCGTCACACTCTACAGCGCGACGTACACCTCGGCGAACGTCAGCAGCAACGGCAACGTCCAGTTCGTCACCGCCGACGGCAACTACACCAACTCCTGCCTCCCCAACGCCGGGCTCGGCGTCGCCATCGCCCCCCACTGGGACGACCTCCGCACCGACGAAGCCGGCGGCGGCATCTTCACCACCATCACCGGCACCGCGCCCAACCGCGTCTTCCACATCGAGTGGCGCACCACGTACTACGGCGCCCCGGGCACCACCAACTTCCAGCTCCGCCTCTTCGAGGACAACTCCCGCTTCGAACTCATCTACGGCGCGATCGAGCAGCTCGGCGGCGGCGCGACCATCGGCGTGCAGCACTCCACCGGCGCACGCACCGAGTACGGCTGCAACGCCGCCGTCGCCACCAACGGCACCCGCCTCGTCTTCGCCTGCTCGAATGAGACCACGCCGCCCTCCGGCACCGGCGCGGTCGACCCCACAACGGTCTACGCCTGCGGCGCGGGCGACCTCGCCCGCTTCACCGTCACCGTCTCCCCCGGCGCCAACCCGCCCAGCACCGGACTCACCACCACCGCGAATCTCTCCCGCCTCGGCGGCAACGCCGCGCAGGTCTTCCGCAACGACGGCACCAACGGCGACCAGGTCGCCAACGACAACGTCTACACCTACCAGATGAACGTCGTCGGCGGCGTCACGCCCGGCACCGTTGCGATCCCGTACACCGTGTCCGACGCGCAGGGCCGCAACTCCTCGGGCGCGATCCCGCTCATCGTCGAAGGCTGCCCCTCCACCGGTCCCGACGTCTTCGTCGTGAACCTCACCGACATCGGCTAC
>JBIKMF010000364.1:0-4261 GCA_044359425.1 Phycisphaerales bacterium | reverse complement strand
GCGGTACGTGCTGAACGCCCCGAAATCCCTGGTGAACGTGCGGGTTCCCAGGAAGCGGTCGCCGCTGGTCACGTTGCCGTCGGTGGAGAGGTAGACGCGGTAGGTGTACGTCGCGTTGGCCGGGTTCGCGTTGGTCGCGTTCGCGGCAAGGAAGTCGACGGTCCCGATGGCTTGGCCCGCGACGAGCCCCGTGTCGATGCGAACGTTCAGCGCCTGAAGATCGAAGGTGCTGCCACGAGATGAGGCGACGAAGGTCTCGAGCTGCGTGCCCATCGCCGGCCAGAGCATGGCGGCGTAGTTGTTGCCGCCGGTGGTGCGACGGGTGAGTACACCTCGCACGCTGCGGAGGAAGCCCGAGTCGTAGCAGACGCCGGCGCCTTCGAAGCCGTAGGTGAGTTTGACGCCGCACTGATCGGGGGAGGCGAAGAAGCGTTGGTCGCCGGTGCAGCCGTCGAAGATGTACGACCACTCCTGGAGGAGAGCCAACGAGCAGGAGGCGGGGTAACCGTGGGACTCATAGATCCGAAGACGATCGGCCTCGCAGGTTTCGGAGGAGTCCGGGAGCGCCCACCCGGTGAGGAACCCGACGGCGCGATCGAGTCGGAGGGCTCCGACGTTGCGCGATTGGTCGCCGGAGACGACCCAGTTCACGTCGGTGAGGAGGTCTGTCGTGCGGGCCATTCCGAAGTTCTGGAAGGTGCCGGTGCCGGTGCTCCAGAGGCCGTTGCCGTCGAAACCCGGGTAGACGAAGACCTCGCGAGCCCACCCAAGGTTGTCCGGTCGCCAGTACACCGCCGACCCTGCGGTCAGCACGGTCTCGGCATCGATCATCACGCCGGATGAGGAAATGACGTAGTCACCCCCATTGCCGTCGTCGAAGATGCTGACAACCTTGCACGCAGTACGGTTGGGGTAGAGCGTTGGATCGACTTCGGTCATGACGCCGTACGCGCGGGGATCCCAGCCCCGCGGGCCGCCGTCTTCACCGACGAACGCGGTGAGGCCCCCCGGCAGCCCCCCCACTGCTTCAGCATCGTGCGACCGGGTTTGCCCGGTTTGGAGCGAACGCACGAGGAACTCGGGTGCGGCGGGAGCTTGGGCCGCGGGCAGCACGAGTTGGGCGAAGCCGGGGGCGGCGTTTGAGGCGAGGACGAGAAGTGCGAGGCGAGAGCTGAGGGCCATGGGGGGATCTCCGGGTCTACAGACCTACCAACGGAGACCAGCGTGGCCGTTGCCGCTTGAGGCTTGGTTTTTCTGAGCGTGAGGGTGTCAGGCGATCCTGACTTCACCCTTACCCTTGGCGATCTCGCCGATCCGGAACACCCGCTCGCCCAGTTTGGTCAGGCGTTCGGCCATCGATTCGGCGAACTTTGGCCGAACGATCACGCAGTACCCGATGCCGAGGTTGAACACGCGGTACATCTCCTCCTCGGAGATGCCGCCCTGCTCCTGCAGGAACCGGAAGACCGCCGGCCGCTCCCAGGACTTGAGGTCGACCACCGCGTCGAGGTCGGCGGGCAGTGCGCGGCAGAGGTTTCCGCCGATTCCGGAGCCCGTGATGTGGGCCATGCCGGAGATCACGTTCTTCACCCGGTACTGGCGCTGGAGCTTCACAATCGGGTCGGCGTAGAGTCGGGTGGGCGTGAGGAGGACCTGACCGAGGGTCTTGCCGCCGTTGCCGGTCTTCTTGCGGGGCTTCTTTGAGGGGGAGAGGTTGAGTTCGGGGTAGACCTTCCCGAGGTCGAGACCGGCTTCGGCGACGACCTTGCGGACCAGGCTGTAGCCGTTGCTGTGGATGCCGTCGCTGGCGAGGCCGAGGACGACGTCGCCGGGGCGGACCCGGGTGGGGGTTTTGAGGCGGGAGAGTTCGACGACACCGACGCAGAAGCCGGCGAGGTCGAAGTCGCCCTTGCGGTAGACGTCGGGCATGTTGGCGGTTTCGCCGCCCAGAAGGGCGCACCCGGACTTGGAGCACCCTTCGGCCATGCCCTTGACGAGCGCACCGAGGATTTTGGTGTCAACCTCGGGGACGGCGATGTAGTCGAGGAAGAAGAGGGGTTCGGCGCCCTGGACGATCAGGTCGTTCACGTTCATCGCGACCAGATCGATGCCGACGGTGTCGTACACGCCGAGCTCGGTGGCGAGCTTCACCTTGGTGCCGACGCCGTCTGCGCAGGCGACGAGGACGGGGTCCTTGTAGTTGCGGGAGAAGAGGCCCTTCTTGTAATCGAGTCGGAAGAGGCCGGCGAACCCGCCGGGGTTGTCGATGACCCGGGGGGTGTAGGTGCGACGGAGCATCGCCGAGAGGGACTCGGTGAAGGCGTCCTTCTTGTCGATATCGACGCCCGCACTCGCGTAGGTCAGCCCGCGTCCGCCGTTGATCTTGGCCATAGGGAAACAAGGATATCGGCCAGAATGGGCCCAGGCGCGGCGATCCGGCCAATGTTCACACTCCACCCGCTTCGCACCCCCGCTACACTGCCGAAACCGGTCGCCCAGGGAACGGCGGCCCACTTACGGAAAGACACCATGGCCTCAAATCTCTTTACCTCCGAATCCGTTTCGATGGGACACCCCGACAAGGTCGCCGACCAGATCTCCGACGCTGTGTTGGACGCGATGCTCGCGGACGACCCCTACAGCCGGGTCGCGTGCGAGACCTTGTGCGCCACCGGCCTCGTGGTGGTCGCGGGTGAGATCACGACCAAGACCTACGTGGAAATCCCGGACATCGTCCGCCGGACGATCCGCGAGATCGGGTACACCTCGGCGGACATGCGGTTCGACGCGGAGAGCTGCGCGGTGGTGGTGGCGCTCAACAAGCAGTCGCCGGACATCGCGATGGGCGTTGACCGCGAGGGCGCCGGCGATCAGGGCATGATGTTCGGGTACGCCTGCAAGGAAACCCCGGAGTTGATGCCGCTGCCGATTCAGCTGGCCCACCGGCTGGTGGAGCAGCAGGCGACCGTTCGGCGGGCGGGGACTGTTCCCGGGCTGCGGCCGGATGCCAAGAGCCAGGTGACGGTTGAGTACGAGAATGGCAAGCCGGTCCGCGTGGACACCGTGGTGCTCTCGACCCAGCACGATCCGATGTGGAACGATCGCCAGGGCGAGCTCAAGAAGCAGATCACGGAGTTTGTGCTCAAGCCGGTGCTCGGCGAGTGGTGGAACCCGGGGATCACCGTGCACGTGAATCCGACGGGCCGCTTCGAGATCGGCGGACCGCACGGCGATACAGGCCTGACTGGCCGCAAGATCATCGTCGACACGTACGGCGGCATGGGCCGGCACGGCGGCGGCGCTTTCTCGGGCAAGGACCCGACGAAGGTCGATCGTTCTGCCGCGTACATGGCACGCTACATCGCGAAGAACGTGGTCGCGGCGGGGCTCGCGGACCGCTGCGAGATTCAGCTGTCGTACGCGATCGGCGTCGCTGAGCCCACGAGCGTGTTCGTGGACTGCTTCGGGACCAACAAGGCGGACGAGGCGAAGATCTCGAAGGCGATTCGCGAGACGTTCCGGTTGACGCCGCGGGCGATCATCGAGACGCTGAACCTGCGCACGCCGATCTACTCCGCGACGGCGAAGCACGGCCACTTCGGCCGCGTGCCGGGCACGATCTCGGTGGGGAACAAGAAGTACGACACGTTCACGTGGGAGCGGGTCGACAAGGCGGATGCGTTGAAGAAGCTCTGCCTCTGATCGGATCGCAGCACGCCAGTTTAAAGGCCCCACACGGGGCCTTTTTCATGCGCGATACAGGCCGTGTTGATCGATGAACGCACGCACGTCCGCGTCGATCCAGTCTCCGGGCACGGCATCGATGCCTTGGGTGCGGATGAGGTCTCTGATCCGTGTGGAACTGACGTCGACGAGGCGCGTGCGAGCCGAGCGATCGCACCACGCCTGGATCTGGTCCGGCGTCCACGCGCCGGTTGCGCGGAGTGCCGCGGCGAGTTCATCCACCGTGCCCACCGGGGGCCGAAGCAGGACCAGCGGCTGCGCCAATCGCAGGATCTCGCTTGATTCGCGCCAGCGGTGGAATGCCGCGGCTTGATCGGCCCCGATAACGAGCCGAAGCGAGGCCGCGGGAGCGACGAGCTGAGCGCGGCGGAGGGTATCGATGGTGAAACTGGGCTCCCCGCGGTCGATTTCGTCGGACCAGACGGCGAGGTCGGGGACGCCGGAGCGGCGGAGGTGGTCGACGGCAAGACCGAGCATCCGGGCGCGGTGCTGAGGGGGGGTTTGGGCGTGCCCGGCC
>JBIKMF010000363.1:0-4270 GCA_044359425.1 Phycisphaerales bacterium | reverse complement strand
ACGCGACCAACGCAAACCCGGCCAACGCGACGTACACCTACCGCGTCTACCTCTCCACCGACGGCAACGTGACCAGCGGCGACCGCTTCCTGGGAACCCGCACGTTCACCAGGGATTTCGGGGCGTTCAGCACGTACCGCGTGTCCTTCGGCGACGTCGTCGTTCCGGCGAACACACCGACAGGCTACTACCACCTCGGTGTGATCCTCGACGGCGCGACAGACGCCGACTCCTCGAACAACGACACCGACGACTGGGACGCGCGGCGGGTCTTCGTCTTTGGCCAAACCGCCTCCAACGACGCGTGCTCGGGCGCCCAGGCCCTCCCCCTCGAAGTCACCGTCAACGGATCCAACGTCGCCGCGTCCAACGACGGAGAGTCCTTCTGCGGCGAAGGCCGCGTCGCGATCGACGACGTGTGGTATTCCTTCGTCGCGCCAACGACGACCCGCTACCGCATCGAAACGCTCTCCGGTGGAACCCTCGCGGATACCGTGATCAGCGTCCACACCGCGTGCCCGGGGAACACGACCAACGATGTCGCCTGCGACGACGAGAGTGGCGCGGGCTCGCTCTCGCGCGTGGAGTTCACGGGCACCGGGGGTCAGGAATACAAGATTCGAGTCGGTGGAGCGGACGGCACGGAGGGCACATTCCTCGTCCGCGCGGACTACGCCCCGCCCCTCAACGACACCTGCACGGGCTCGACCTTCGTCGGCCAGGGCTGGCACGACGGCAGTCTTCTCGGCGCGACACCGACCGCGGCGCCGTGCATGGGAGAAACCGGCGGCGATGTGTTCTATACGTTCTTCCCGTCGTGCGCGAGCCAGTATGCCTTTCAAGCCTCGGGCCTCGGTCCGACTCAAGACCCCGTGATCTCCGTCTACCGCGGCTGCCCCACGTCCGGCGGCGAACTCCTGGGTTGCGACGGCCCCACGGAGACCAATCCTCCGGCGGCCCTGATCATCAACGTGGGCGCAGGGGACGTCATCACGGTTCGGATCGCCGCGACGACGCCGCAGGAAGAGGGGCCCTTCGCGCTCCAGATCCGGGCGTATCCATTTGGCGGCGATCTCAACACCTGCTTCGACGCCACCCCCATCTCAACCGACACCACCCGTCAGTTCTCCACCTGCGGCGCATCCGTCAGTTTCGGTAACGCCCCGGTTGCCGGCTGCTCGCTCGGCCTGAACGACACGGTTGGCCCCGACCGCTGGTTCCGGTGGAGCGCCGGGAACACCCCCGAACTCGCCACACTGTCCCTTTGCGGCAGCGACTTCGACACCGTCGCCGTCGTTTACCGCTTCGACTGCCCCCAGGCACCCTCCGTCGTCGTCGCGTGCGGCGACAACTCCGCATGCGGTGACGACCCCGTCGTGAACTGGATTGCCACGCCCGGCACCGATTACCTCATCCGCGTCGGCGGCGCGACCACCAACGCGTTCCTCATCAACCAATCCGGCCAGGGCCAGCTCGTCGTCACCACCGCACCGATCTGCGAGTGGCAGGGCCGAGGCTGCTACGCCGACTTCAACTCCGACACCGGTATCGACGGCGACGACGTGATCGAGTTCTTCGTCGAGTGGGACCGCGGGCGCGGGTGCGCCGACATCACCCTCGACGGCGGTGTGGACGGCGACGACGTCATCGGGTTCTTCGAGGCGTGGGACCGCGGCGGCGTCGGTTTCCCCGGTTGTTGAACTGTTCGCTCTGGAGAAACAGCTATGCGTTTCAAGACTTCTGCGCTGGTTCCGCTTGCGCTCCTTGCCCCCTTCGCCTCGGCCCAGTTGCTCTCCCACACTGCTGTCGCCCCGGAACCCGCCGATGGCAGCGAACTCGTCCTTCCGGCGAGCATGCCCCCGCTGCACTTGATGCCGACGCTCGACTCGGTCGGTGGCGTCAACGGCGCATTGCCCGATGATCTGGGGCGCTCGGTCCGCTTCAACCCCCAAACCGGAGAGCAGTCGCGCTCGCTGCCATCCTCAGCGGGCTTGGCGCACGAGCCCTCGGCCGGGATCGGCATGGCACCTTTCGCGTACGACGACCGCAACTGGCTCTTTACCTCCTCGCCGGACCCGGCGCTGTACCCCGCCAGAACCACCTGCAAGGTCGCGGTTCGATTCGATGACAACGGGGTCGATCGCTGGGTCACCTGCAGCGGCACGCTCATCGACGCTTCAACGCTTCTCCTCGCCGCCCCGAGCATCTACGATCGCGCCAGCAACTTGGGATGGGCACGCGACGTGTACGTGTTCCCGGGTTGGGACGGGGCTGGGTCCATTGCCCCACCCGCCTCGTCCGCCGTGTTCAACAACTACGGCTTCGCCCGAGGCACCTTCTTCACCGTCGGTGCTTCGTGGTTCGATGACGGCCTCTACTCCGGCGCGATCGGTGCGGTCACGCTCGATCGCGCGGTGGGCGCCGTCACGGGGTGGGCTTCCTACGAGGCCGCGTACACCGGCGGGAACACCTGCCGCTCGTATCCCAGCGGTCCAGGGTGCTACCCCGCCGGGACGGAACTCGTCGCTCGAACCTTCGCCTTCAACCCCCCGCCCCAGGGGCTCACGGAACTTCGCTGGGTCTTCAACCTGCCCGCGGGTGGTTGCAACTACATCGCGTTCCCCGGGATGATGGGAGCGGCGGTCACCAATAGTCCTGACTCCAGCCTTTTCCCGATCGCGTACTCCGTGCTCACCGACTGGAGCAACGGGAACTACACGTCGTTCACGCCGATTACGCCGGGTTTCGAGTCGTTCCTGGATGACTGGGTCGCCGAATCTCGCGGCAACTCGTTCGATCTCGAGCCCCTCGACGTCAACGTCGTCGGGAATGTCGTCGTCGCGGGTCAGCCCGTCGGCAGCGCCAGCGTTCGGATCATCAACGCCACCAACGCCTCTGCTCCCAGTCGCACCTACACGTGCCGTGTCTACCTGTCGACGAACGCCGATATCTCCACCGGAGATACCCTCATCGGAACCGTCAACTTCACCCGATCGTTCGCGGCTATGGGCTCCGTGACCCTGAGCCTCCCCGATCTTGCCATCCCGTCCACCGTTTCCGCGGGTGACTACTACCTCGGTGTCATCCTCGATTCCACCACCGATGGGTTCACGGCGAACAACGACACCGACGGATGGGACGCGCAGCTCATCACCGTAGAACCCCCGGTCCCGAACAACAACCTGTGCCGTTCCAGCGCCGTGCTCCCGTTCAACACCACGATTACGCTCTCGAACCTCGGCGCGACCAACGACGGCGCTTCGCTCTGCGGCGGATCCGCCGCGACGCACGAGGACGCCTGGTACCGCTTTACCGCGCCGTACACGGGGCGATTTGTGATGGAGGGCCAGCCCGGCGGAACCATTGTGAACGCGGTGCTCTCTGTGCACACAGGATGTCCTGGTACGACGTCCAACAGCATCGCGTGCGACGCCGGTGACACGTCGTTCGAGCCGCTTTCTCTCAACGCCAACCTCACAGAGGGACAGACGGTCTACGTTCGCTTCGCCGGGCAGAACAACACCAACGGAACTATGCCGCTGCGCGTGAGGCCCGCGGTACCTCTCAACGATACCTGCGCCGGTGCGGCGAACGTGGGTGTCGGTGCGGTCACGGGCACCACGCAGGGCTCGACCGCGGATGCGCCGCCCTGCTTCGGCGAGAACGGTGGCGATGTGTACTACAGCTTCCTCGTGAACTGTCCCGGGCTCTACTCGGTCGATCTCTCCGAGAGCACGGAGATGACCGACACGATCGTGACCGTGTACAGCGGTTGCCCGTCGTCGGGCGGCACGCTGATCGCCTGCGACAACGACTCCGGTCTCGGGCAGCATGCGTACGCGACGTTTCTCGCGCCCTCGAGCCAGTTCTTCACGATCAGGGTCGCCGCGCCGACCGTCGCGGACCGAGGCCAGTTCACGATGCGGATCCGTGCCGTTTACTCCGCCGGAGACATCGACAGTTGCCAGCAGGCGGCCCAGGTTCAAACCGGCGTCGCCGAACCTTTCACAACCTGCGTCGCGACGCCCTCCCCGGTCAATACCCAAAGCGGTTGCACCTTCGGACTGAACAACACCATCGGGCCCGACGTCTGGTACCTCTGGAACGCGCCCGAACAGTCGGTGACCGCGACCGCTTCCCTCTGCGGTTCCGATTTCGATACGGTGATGTTGGTGTACGAGGCGACCTGTCCGATCATCGCCGGTCCCCTCATGGGTTGCAACGACAACGCCTGCGGCGACGACGCCGTCGTCACCTGGACCACGCAGCC
>JBIKMF010000361.1:0-4288 GCA_044359425.1 Phycisphaerales bacterium | reverse complement strand
TGGCGGAGGTCGCGGGCGACCTGGCCGATGACCCAGAGGCCGATCTTTTGGATCTGGCCGGATTCTTCGGCGACGGGGATGAAGTTGTCGGGGGCGACGCGGCCCTTGGTGGGGTGGTTCCAGCGGAGGAGTGCTTCGAAGCCGGCGATGCGGCCGGACTCGAGGCAGACGATGGGCTGGTACTCGACGAAGAACTCCTGGCGTTCGATGGCGCGGCGGAGGTCGGCCTCGACGGTGAGGCGTTGGAGCACGGCGGCGTGCATGTTCTGGTCGAAGAGGGCGAAGCGGTCTTTGCCGGAGTACTTGGCCTGGTACATGGCGGTGTCGGCTTCGCGGAGGAGGATGTCGGCGGATTTGCCGGGGCTCCAGACGCTGATGCCGACGCTGGCGCCGACGACGACGCAGCGTTCACCGATCTGCATGGGGGCGTGGACGACTTCGCGGAGGCGCTGGGCGACGCGGATGGCGGTGGCGGCGTCGCCGACGTCTTCGAGGAGGACGACGAACTCGTCGCCGCCGAGGCGGCTGGCGAGTGCGCTGACGCCGCGGGCGAGGGTGTCGCAGGTGCGGACGGCGGCGAGGAGGCGGTTGCTGACTTCGACGAGGACTTTGTCGCCGGTGTCGTGGCCGAGGCTGTCGTTGATGAGTTTGAAGTTATCGAGGTCGAGGAAGAGGAGTGCGCAGGACTGGTCGGGTTGGCGGCGGAGGCGTTCGACGCAGTGGTGGAGGCGTTCGAGGAGGAGGGTTCGGTTGGGGAGGGTGGTGAGGGAGTCGTGGGTGGCGTCGTGCCGGAGGCGGACTTCGACGGCGCACTTGGCTTCGAGTTCGCGTTCGAGGCCTTCGTTGGCGGATTGGAGTTGCTTGACGTGTTGCTGGGCGAGGTCCCACTTCTGGGAGAGGGCGCGGGCGAGCTGTTGGACTTCGTCGGGGTCGAAGGGTTTGCGGAGGAAGAGGAGTTGGTCGGAGCGGCCGAGGCGGGAGACGATGTCGGAGAGTTTGTAGTCGCTTTGAGCGGAGCAGATGACGACCTGGATGTTGGGGTCGCGGCTCCAGAGTTTTTCGATGGTTTCGACGCCGTCCCAGCCTGGGGGCATGCGGAGGTCGACGAAGGCGACGGCGAAGGGTTCGTCGTGGTCGAAGGCTTCGCAGACCTTTTGGTAGGCGTCGGCGCCTTGGAGGCAGTGGGTGAGTTCGTAGCCTTCGGTGACGACGGCGGTGGTGGGGCCACCGCCGAAGATGGCGGCTTCGAGGGCGTCGAGGTCACCGGCGTTTCGGAGTGGGCAAAGGACGCGGGTGTAGTCGTCGTGGATCGACTGGTTGTCGTCGACGATGAGGACGCGACGATTGGGCTTGGTTTCGCTGTTCATGCGGCCGCTCTCCGTTCCGCTGTGTCTACCGGGAACTCGATTCGGAATGTGGCACCCTGGTCGGGGCCGTCGCTCCAGGCGTCGATCTCGCCGCGGAGTTGTTCGATGGTGATGGCGCAGTAGTGGAGGCCGACGCCGTGACCGTCGGACTTGGTGGTGTAGCCTTGGCGGAAGAAGTTGGCGCGTTGGTCTTTGGTGAAGCCGGGGCCTTGGTCGCTGACTTCGATCCAGACGCGACCGGCGGCGGTGGTGCCGGAGCGGATGGAGACGACGCGGCGGATCTGGGGGAGGTCTTTGACGGCTTGGGCGGCGTTGGTGAGGAAGTTGACGAGGACTTGCTGGAGTTTGGCGCGGTGGAAGCCGCCGGTGAGTGAGGGGATGGGCGCGGTGAGGAGGGTGACGCCGTGGCGGTCGAGGCTTGGGCGGACGAGGCTGGCGGCGCCGGTGAGGACGGATTCGAGGGAGAGTTGTTCGGCGACTTCGGGGGCGTGGGCGATGTCCTGGTGGGCGCTGACGATTTCGTTGACGTGGGCGAGGCAGGTGTCGAGGCGTTC
The DNA here is from genome assembly GCA_044359425.1 of Phycisphaerales bacterium. GTDB lineage: Bacteria > Planctomycetota > Phycisphaerae > Phycisphaerales > UBA1924 > JBEIUO01. Next base: position 2,367 of record JBIKMF010000361.1, on the reverse strand, counting down.
GCACTCGCGGGCGATGTTGGTGTGTTCGTCTTCGAGGCCGTCGGCGAGTTTGGCGATGAAGCCGGGGAGTTGCTGGGCGCGGGGGTCGTTGGCGAAGAAGTCGGCGAGGTTGGATTGCGAGGCGAGGAGGGCGGCGACTTTCTTGAGGGAGGTGGACTTGGAGTCGGCGGACATGCGGCGGAGGGTGGACATGCTGACGGTGGCGCTGTTCATGGCGTTGCCGACGTTGTGAAGAACGCCGGAGGCGACTTCGGCCATGCCGGCGCGGCGGGACATTTCGGAGACTTCGCGGCGGGCGTCTTCGAGGCTCGCGACCATGGCGTCGAACTCGTCGGCGAGTTGGCCGATTTCGTTGCGTTCGGGGGAGTTGAGGCGGCGGGAGAGGTCGCCGGTGGCGCCGACGTCGGCGGCGTGGCGGCGGAGTTTGACGATCGGCGCGACGACGCGGTGCTGCAGGACGCCGATGAGGCAGGCGGTGATGGCGCCGGCGCTGATGAGCATGACCATCAGGCCCATGGCGCTGCTCTTTTGGCCTTCGGCGCTGATGGAGCGGGGGATGCGGCACTCGGCGGCGATGGAGTCGCCGCGCTTGAGGGAGGCGATGGATTTGGAGGCGATGATGGTGTCGCTGTCGGGGGTGACGAGGGTGGTTGTGGGAGTGGTGCCGAGCGCGGCGGCGCCGGTGAGGAGAGAGAAGTCGACGCCGACTTGTTCGCGGAGCTTGGTGAGGGCGGAGTCGGTGAGAAAGCGGGCGGCGATGAAGCGGCCGACGGAGGGGGCGTCGCCCGCGCTGGGGACGACGGGGCGGGAGACGATGAGCGTGGGGCCTCGGCTGGTGACGATGACGCCGGCGCGGGCGGGTGCGGAGGCACCGGGGAAGAAGAGGTCGTCTTCTTCGAAGCGGTCGGCGGCGAACTCGGGCATGGAGGAGGGCTGGTAGGTTTCGGGTTCGCGGATGCTGGAGAAGAGGACCTTACCGGTGGCGTCGGTGAAGATGAAGACGGGGGTGTGGCACTGTTCCCAGTAGTCTTCGGCGGAGAGGTTGCTATGGACGAAGGCCTCTGCGTCGGACTCGCCTTTGACCCATTTGTACGCGTCGTCCCAATCGGACCATTCGAGGGCGAAGCGGTCGATGCTTTGGACTTCGCGTTCGATGGCGGCGTTGACTCGTTCGGCGTCCTGGGAGGCGAGGGAGTTTTCGAGGGTTTGGTAGCTGGGACCGACGACGAGGTGTTGAACGAGGAAGTTCGCGACTGTGAGCAGTGCGAAGACGCCGAGGATCGTGAGGCTGATCTGGACGCGGAGTTTCATGCACTGGGTCCGGTTGTGCGATACCCCACCGGCGCGGGGATCCTGATCGGACTTTCGGCGTGATCGGTCCCGACCTTCACCCAAATGGCGGGGGTGACCCGAGAACTGGGGTTGTCAGTCGGCGCGGAAGGGGAGTGGGACCCGGACGGAGCCCAACCAGGCTTTGTCGCCGGCTTGGGCGAGGGGGTTGGCACGGAGTTCGACTTCGGCGCGGGACCAGTCGGAGTTGAAGAGGATGGAGAGCTCGGTGGGGTGTTTGCGGGCGAGGGCGGGGCCGTCGGTGGTCCATTCGAGGGGGATTTCGCGCCAGTCTTTCATGACGGGGCGGTCGATTTCGGCACCGCCGCCGCCGCGAGCGAGGATGGTGTCGTTGAGGCGGAGTTCGACGGAGAAGCCGAGGACGCAGGTGATGGCGGACCAGTCGGGGGAGGATGCGCGGTCGTCGACGCGGAGGATGAGGGAGGAGCCGTCGTCGAGGAGGCGGGGGTCGAGGGCGGCGGCGACGTGGTGGTCGATGCCGGTGCGAGGGGTGAAGAGATCGGGGAGGTCGACGAGCTTGGGGGCTTTGAAGTAGGTGCGTTTGGTGAGGGAGAGGGCGTCGTTGACGACGTAATCGAGGTCGATGGGGATGGTGTTGTTGGCGATGAGGTCGGGGGGGATTTCCCAGCGGTAGGAGGAGCCGGAGGTGTAGCTTTCGCGGGTTTGGCGGCGGTCGGGGGAGGTGGGGTGGACGGATTCGAGGCCGAGGCGTGGGTTTGCGGGGTCGGACATCCAGGCGGGGATGGGAGTGCCCTTGGCCCAGCGCTTGGGGAGCCAGATCCAGTGGCTGGGGGAGACGTCCTTGAGGACACGGGTGAGGAAGCGCTCCGCGGGGGCTTGGGGGATTGCGTTGTCGTGGAGGCGTCGCCAGACTTCCTGGGTGAGGCGTTCGGAGAAGGTGAGATCGGAGAGGTTGAAGAGGGTTCGGGCGGTCGGGTCTTTGGAGGAGATGCCGGCGGGGGGTGGTTCGGGCTTGGCGAGGGCGAGGAGCGCGGGGGTGGGAATCGAGTGTTCCCA
>JBIKMF010000360.1:0-4289 GCA_044359425.1 Phycisphaerales bacterium | reverse complement strand
ACGTCGAACTGGTTGCCGGGGACGCGCGCGGTGCCCATGAACATGAGGTGTTCGAAGAGGTGCGCGAAGCCGGAGCGGCCGGGCGGCTCGTCCTGCGCGCCGACGCCGTACCAGATGTTGATGGAGGCGACGGGGAGCGCGTGGTCTTCGTGGAGGATCACCTTCATGCCGTTGGGGAGTGTGTACTTCTCGTAGTTGGCGTCCTGCGCGAGCGCGGCGGCGGCGAGGAGGAGAGAGAGGGCTGGGGTGAGGGCGAGGGATCTTGTGATCATGGGCGATGGTAGGGAAAGGGAGAAAGCGAAAAGCGAAAAGCGAAAAGCGGAAATCCGGAGGGAACGAGGCGTGGGGATGGGGTGCGAGATACGAGGGAGGCCGGAATGTGTGAACGCGGGGACCGCTCGGGGGGACGCCGGAGCCGAAACAGAGAACGTAACATTGGAATGGACGAAGAGCACTCAAGCGTGGCCAAAGGGTCCGGCGGTGGTCAGCGTCGGCGGCGATGACAAGGGACCATGGATGTGAATGACGACCGGCCACAAGAGGACGCCCGCCAGCACGTGCTCGCAGCCCTCGATCGGAAGAGCAAGCCCATTCGGGGCATGGGGTATCGCGTGCGGTTGCAGGAGTGTGAGACCCCGCATCTCCTGACGCATGTCGTCGTTGAAAAGAGTGGCCACCGCATCAACATCTACATCTGGACCGACGGCGCGTTGGCCCTAGGTTTTCAGACGTTTGCAAAGCCCAGACCCGGAAGGACTGTCGCCAGCTGTAGCGGGTGGCTGGGAGACGCTGAGCAGTTGTCAGAAGCGCTGCGCAGCACAGGCTCTTGCTGCTTTCGGCTCGGAGAGTCATTGGCGGAGGAGCGACGCACCCCGCTCGTGAACGCTTGGTCAGCTTTCGTGAGCGATGCTGGTTGGGCGTTCTTTTGATGACCGCGATGTACCTCTCGGCGTTGGTGCCGATCGGGTTGGCGCATTGGTCGGGTGGCTGGGGAATAGATGGATGTGAGTCGTCGGGCTTCTTCCACACCTTCGGTGTGGAGGGCTGTTTTGGGGGTGGACCGGTGGTGTCGCTCGCGGAGTCTCGCTTCCACCACCGGCTACTTGCTTTCAGCCCTGCGGGCTGGAAGAAGGCCATGGGGCATAGGCCTTAGGCCATAGAGAAGAGGGGCGGGGTGGATGGGGGAGATAATGTATAAGTAAGTATGGACGTGGTGTGGGCGGTGGGTTGCCCAGGGCTCGCGCCCTGGGCTGGAGTATGTCCGCACCTTTGGTGCTCGGTTGTTGTGCACGGGGGGTGTTGGTGGTTTGGGGTGGGCGCTCTGTGTTTGGCACGGCGCGAGGGTCGTGTCTAGCGCGGATGGTGGGGCTCCTTTGCCCCGCTGGGGCAAATCGGAGATTGGGCCTGGTCCGACGGGTTGCGCGATGCCCGGAGCGGCATCGCTTCACCCGTCGCTCCATTCCGGCGCCCCGTTGGGACGAAGAGGGAGTGGGGGCGGATGAGGGATGTAATGTAGAAGCAAGGATTGAGGTGGTGTGGGCGGGCTTGTGTGCCGGGGGATGGAAAAAACAAGAAGCCGGACGCGGGGTCCGGCTTCTTGTGCTCTGCTTTGGATGTTGGCTTACTTGGCGGCGCCTTCGAGCTTTTCGCCGCCCTTTTGGATGTCCTTGCCCAGGCCCTCGACGGTGCTGCAGGCGGCCAGGGTGAGTGTGGCCGCGCAGCAGGCGAGTGCGAGTGCGCGTCTCATCGCGGTCTTCATCTGCGGGACTCCTGATGGGCTGAGGGGCTTACTTCTTCTTCGCCCTCTTGGCGGGCTTCTTGGCGGCGGCCTTTTTCGCGGGCTTGGCGGCGGCCTTCGCGGCGGGCTTGGCGGCCTTCTTCGCGGGGGCCTTCTTGGCGGCCTTCTTCGCGGGCTTGGCGGCGGGCTTCGCGGGGGCCTTCTTGGCGGCGGCCTTCTTCTTGGCCGGGGCCTTCTTCTTCGCGGGCGCGGCGGCGGGGGCCGGGGTCGCGACCGGAGCGGGCTGAGCGGCGGGGTCCATGGCGGGCTGTTCGGGCTGCATCATCTGATGATCTCCGTAAGTGATTCTGCGCGGCGTGCACCGCGCTGTCCCTTCAATCTAGCGAGGTCGCGGGCCAAACGCAACGTGAGGGGCCAATGAAAACGCCCGCGCGGGGGCGGGCGTCATCGGGAGCGTTGCGTTGAGGTGGAGGGAGGCGGTGTGCCGCGAAGGGGTGAGGGGTGGGTGTGGGGGATTACTTGGGTTCGGTGATGGGGACGTTGTTGAGGCCGTTGATGGCGGAGGAGGAGGTCTCGCCGCTCATGCCGACCCATCGGCGGGTTTTGCCGCCGCCGGAGGAGGCGCGGCTGGGCCAGTAGGGGTATCCGGCGAGTTCGCGGTGCATGTAGTCTGGGGCGTTGATGAGGAGGGAGCCCTGGAAGGCGCGGATGGTGCCGCCGCTGCCGCTGTTGTCGACCCACTGCTCGGGTTCGACGAGGGTGGTGATGACGTCGATGAGGTCCTGGGTCTTCTGTTCGCGGGTGGGGCGGTCGTCTTCCTCTTGGCCGCCCTGGTCCTGGAAGGGGCTTTGGCCGCCGCCGCCTTGAGCGCCCTGGAGGACGGTCTGGAGGTTGAACTCTGGGGCTTCGTCGAAGCGGGGGATTTCGAGGAGGAGGTCGTCGATGGGGTAGACCTCGAGGCGGCGGAACTTGTTGAGGCGGGTCTTGGGGCCGACCTGGACGGCGCCGAGGGTGGTCATCTGCCAGGTGTTGCCGCCTTCGGAGGAGGAGTCGGCGGCGTAGGCCTTATCGAGGACTCGCTCGAGGAGGGTGATGGCGGGGATGCTCTTGGCGTCGAGGGTGATGGTGGTTTCTTTGTTGAGGCCGTCGGACTCGCGGTCGTCGGCCCACATGATTTCGAGGTCGGCGCCGGTGGCGTCGGCGATGAACTTGAGGACGTCCTCGAGCTTGTTGTCGGCGAAGGCGACGGTGACGGGCTTCTGGAGTTTGCGGAGGGTCGCGACTTCGGGGCGGACGGTGACGACCTGGGCGACGCGTTCGCTGCCGCCGGTGTTTTGAGCGGAAGCCTCGGTGGCACCGAGTGTTGCGGAGAAGGTAAGTGCGAGGCCGGCGGCCAACAGGATCCGCTGATTCATCGGGGGGCTCCAGTGCGGGAACGGGCGTGGCGGGCCATCCACCGGATGGGGGTTGGCATGGACCACACTCCGATGTATCGTACCGATGCCGCGAAGAAACCGTTGCGGGAATTGGGAATGCGCGCAGAAGCGGGGCGCGGAAGGTTGGTTTGTTCGCGTTCTGATAGGAGCCATCAATGTCCGTTAAGTTCACTGCGTATCGGGTGTCGGATACGACGGGGTGGGAGCTGAAGCCGGCTGGGGGGAAGCGTGATTGGATGGATGGGAGTCCGGAGAAGTTTGCGTACCGGTGTCTGCCGCTGGTGATGGCGAATCAGGCGGGGTGGGTGGTGACGTGTCCGCGGTCGTTTTCGGTGAACTGGAACGGGAAGGCGGACATTCACAGTTCGACGCTGACGTACATGGATGGGGGGCCACCGAGCAATCAGATCAAGAGCCACTTTGGGATGGGCGTGATTACGTTTTCGCTGCCGTGGCTGTTCCGGACTGATGCGGGGTACGGGCTGTGGGCGCGTGGGCCGACGAACACGCCGAAGGAGAACGTGCAGGCGTTGGACGGGATCATCGAGACGGACTGGGCGCCGTACACGTTTACGATGAACTGGAAGATCACGAAGCCGAAGACGGACGTGTTTTTCCGGCAGGGGGAACCGATTGCGCACCTGATGCCGATTCAGTTGGATTTGCTGGAGGGGGTCGAGACGGAGTTGTTGTCGATCGACGAGAACCCGCAGCTGAAGCGGGAGTTCTTTGAGTTTGCCGCGCACCGGTCGGGGAACCTGAAGAAGCTGGAGCAGGGGCAGGAGGGGTCGTGGCAGATGGATTACATGAAGGGGAACAAGCCGGACGGGACGCCGGTGCAGGGGCACCGGAAGGCGTTCAAGCTGGCGGAGTTTGTGGCGAAGCCGAAGGGTGGGTGAGAGGGCTTTCGGATCTGGCGGAGGTTTGTAGACTGGGGGGGTGAACCTTTTTCCGTGGAATGGCGAGGTGGTGCGTGCGCTGGGTGATTTGCATCCGGTGGTGGTGCACTTTCCGATTGCGTTGCTGCTGACGGCGGCGGCGGTGGAGTTTTTGCGGCGGAACAGGGATGGGAGGCCGCTGGGGGCGGGGGTGCTGGTGGCGATGTTGGGGGGGTT
>JBIKMF010000359.1:0-4325 GCA_044359425.1 Phycisphaerales bacterium | reverse complement strand
CGCCGCGGCGAGAAAGGCTCTCGGCCGACCCGATCGGGCCAGCGCGACCAGCGCGTCGCGCGAGCCGGCCGGGGGCGCGGAAACAGCGGGTGGGGGCATGCCTTGGATATCGACATGGCCCGCCGAACATGGTGAATCTGACCTCGGCGAGCACCGATCGCCGATACTTGACCCCATGCATCCGTCCACGGCGGGGAGTTCTGGGGGTTCGGTATTGCCGGCGCACGTCGCCGCGAAGATCGTTTCGCGCGAGGAGTTGCTGGCGCGGGTCGCACTCGCGAAGGCGCAGGGCCAGAGGCTGGTCCAGTGCCACGGGTGCTTCGACATCGTCCACCCGGGGCACATCCGGCACCTGCGTCAGGCAAAGGCGCTGGGAACGATGCTGCTCGTCTCGATCACCGGTGACAGTTCGATCGCCAAGGGCGTCGGCCGCCCACTGATCCCCGAGGAACTCCGCGCGGAGAACCTCGCATCCTTGGACTTCGTGGATCTGGTGTACATCGAGTCTGCTCCCACTGCGGTAGAGCTTCTCGACGCGGTCCACCCGGATGTCTACGTCAAGGGCAAGGAATACGAAACCAACACGGATCCCCGCTTTCTCGCGGAGCGCAACGCCGTCGAACGCCACGGTGGCCGCATCGTGTTCAGCTCCGGCGATGTCGTCTTCAGTTCCACCGCGCTCATCGCCGCGATGGAATCATCCGTTGATCCCTACCACCAGCGGCTCATGCAACTGACCCGCCACCCCTCGCTCCAGGGCCCCGAGCTGTACCAGGCCATCGCGAAGTTCAGGGGCAAGCGAGTCGTGGTTGTCGGTGAGAGCATCATCGATTCGTACGTCCTGTGCGACCGCCCCGAGGTCGCCAGCGAAAGCCCGGTCATGACCCTGCGACCGCTGGAAGCCCGCCGCTACGACGGCGGTGCGGCGATCGTCGCGCGTCACATCGCGGCACTCGGCGCGCACCCGATCCTGGTCACCGCCCTTCCCGACAACGACGAGGCCGATGACTTCCGCCGTCGCCTGGAAGCCGAAGGCGTCAGCGTCCGCGGGTTCTCGTGCGGCCGCACCATCCCAGAAAAGCAGCGGTTCCTTGTGGGTTCGCAGAAGCTCATGAAGCTCGATCTCTTCGAGCCCTACGTGATCGATGCGCATCAGCAGGACCAGTTTGTCGGTCTCGCCCGCGAGTGCTGCGCCGAGGCAACGACCGACGCCGCGATCATCACCGACTTCGGCCTCGGGCTCTTCAGCTCCCGCATGATGCTCAAGCTCTGCAGCGAACTGCGCCCGGTGGCGAAGATCATGGCCGCGGATGTCAGTGGCCGCCGCTCGAACCTGAAGTCGATGCGGCGCATGGACCTGATCTGCCCGAGCGAAACGGAGGCACGCGACGCCATCGGCCTTCAGAGCGAAGGGCTGCCGCTCGTCACGTGGAAACTGCTGGAAGAGACGCTCTCCCGGTCCGCGATCATCACGCTCGGCGCAGAGGGCCTCATCGCGTTCGACCGCCTCCCCGACCAGCGTCCCGATACGGGCGAATGGAGATCGCGGCTCACCAGCGAGCACATCCCGGCCCTTTGCCCCATCGCCCTCGACCCGCTCGGCTGCGGCGATTCGCTCCTCGCCGCGTCCACCCTCGCGATGACCACCGGTGCCCCGCCCATCGCCGCGGGCTTCATCGGTGCCGCCGCGGCATCCATCCAAGCGCAGCGCCTCGGCAACACGCCCGTCTCCGCGGCCGATCTTCGTCGCGAGATCGCCCGCACGCACACGACCCATCTCACCTACTCGGGAGCCGACCCCGCGGCCCGTTTCTCTACGCCGCTGGCCGCACAGACCGCATGATCTCCTACGTACTCCCGACCCGCAACCGCCCCGAACGACTCCGCGACACCCTGCGTGCGCTCGAGTCCCTCGGTGACCACGCCGACAAGGGCGGTGCGGAGATCATCGTCGTCGACAACGACTCCGACGAGCGCCCGATCCTCCCACGCCAACTCCGCTGCGGGTTGCCGCTCCACTACATCCGCCTCAAGGAGAACCTCGGTGCCGCGGCACGAAACGTCGGCGTCCGCGCGAGCGACACCGCTTCATCGTGGATCGTGATGCTCGACGACGACAGCTACCCCGACGACACCGAGTACCTCTCCATCCTCTCCGAGCTTCCCGCCGATGTCGGTGCGGTTTCCGCGGACATCTTCCTTCCGGGCAAGAACGCGCTCGGCGTCGCACCCCGCGAGATGGGCGGCCTCCCCGAGGTCTTCATCGGTTGCGGCGTGGCCATCCGACGCGATCTCTTCCTCTCGCTCGGCGGCTACGACCACTCGTTCAACTACTACGTCGAAGAGTACGACCTCGCCGCGAAGCTCATGCTCGCGGGCTCGCGCGTCCTCTTCTCGCACGAGTTCACCGTCCAGCACGAGAAGGACACCGCCAACCGCGATTTCTCGCTCATCCTCTCGCGCCTTGTCCGCAACAACGGCTGGATCGCTCAGCGCTACGCACCTCTCGACCAGCGCGACACCGAACTCCGCGAGATCATGAGCCGCTACCGCGCCATCGGCAACAACGAAGCCGCCCTCGACGGCTACGCCGCCGGCCTCGCCGAACTCCGCCGAACCCTCCGCTCGCAGGTCCGCTCACCCATGGATCCCCCCCACTGGGACCGATTCACCGGCCTCGCCGCGGCACGCGCACACCTCGGTGCCGCGCACGCACGTTCACCGTTTGCAACGGCAACCATCGTCGACGCGGGAAAGAACTCCTGGGCGGTCGCCGAGGCCCTGCGTGAACTGGGCGTCCGTCTGATCGACGACGGCGAGGAATCCGAGGCCCACGTGATCGGCACCCTCAGCCCTGGGCCCATGCTCGACGCCCTCTCGCGCCGCAACCGGCTGCGGCGCCCACAGGGCCCGCGATTGCTCGCCCCATGGCTCCCGGTCAGCCTGGCCAAGCCCGCGCCCGCCGCGGTCTCCGCCGCCTGAAACCCCGCCGCCCTGATCCCCAAGAAGCCAGGGTCATGGAAACCCTCGCCTCGGTGCTTCTCGGACTTGGAATATCTGCGGCCTGCGGCCTGCGGGTCTTTCTGCCAATGCTCGTGATGTGCCTCGGCGCGTCCCTTGGCCTCTTCGAGCCCTCGAAGGGCTTCGAGTGGGTGACCTCCTGGCAGGCCATCACCGTGCTCTCCGTCGCCTGCATCTTCGAGATCTGCGCGTACTACGTCCCCATCCTCGATCACGCCCTCGACGCCGTCAAGATCCCCGCGGCATTCGTGGCCGCGGCCCTGGCCACCGCCGCGCACATGGGGGACTTTCATCCCGTCATCACCTGGGGCGGCGCGCTCATCGCCGGCGGGCTCGCCAGCACGGTGAACGTCGGAACCGCCGCGCTCAGAGCGGGCAGCACCACCACCACCGGCGGGGTTGCAAATCCCATCATTGCCACGGTGGAGAACGCGCTCGCCGCGGTGATGAGCGTGCTCGCGGTGGTACTGCCGATCGCGCTCGGCGTCATCGCGGTGCTGGTGCTTGCGATCTTCGTGTGGATCGGCGTTCGGATCTACCGCCGCCGCGGCGCCGCCCGCGTCGCGCTCGCGTGAGCCGCCCGATCACGCGCGGAGGCTCGCCCTGAGTTCCATCAGCAGCTTGCCCATGTGATTCTCGCCGGCCCCTTGGTACTTGCCCCAGAAGGTGTCCTCCCAATCGTTGCCTTCGACGAGTTCGGCGTCGCCCGTTGCGAGGAGCTTGTCCGCCAGCTCCGATCCCGGCGCGAACTTCGAGCGGAGCAGCTCCCGCATCACCGCGATCTTCCTATCCGGCCAGTCGGGCGCAAGCACGAGCTTGGCGGCACGGCGTTTGGCCACAGCCGCGCTGGTGGCGCTTGCGATCCGGGCACGTTCCGCCTCGGTCGAGGCCTTCGCGGCCTGGTACGCGTGCTCGACACTCGCGTACTCAAAGCCCCGCGAGTCCGTGACCATGCAGGGGTAGAAGTTCGAGAGCCACCAGTACTGCCCCTCAAACCGATCGATCCTCGCCTGTGGCCCTGTTGTCATGCCGGAGCGTAGCCTCGGAGGGTTCGGTGCCCGCACGGGAGCAGCCCCCCGGAGGCAACGGCGGGGCACTTCCAACCGCCGAACCAAATGAACATCACAATCGATCGGGGTCCGATTTCCGAGTTCTCGGAATACCGCTTGACACGGTCTTCTGGTTCGGTATGCTGATCTCTGCAGTCGGTGCCCGGGGGACTTCGCAAGAAGCCGCTCGGGTGAAAAGGGAAGAGTGGTGAAACTCCACCGCGGACGCGCCGCCGTAATGGGTGTTGACGCGGG
>JBIKMF010000358.1:0-4327 GCA_044359425.1 Phycisphaerales bacterium | reverse complement strand
CCTTCGCCAAAGGGCAGAACCCCCCCGGACCGAATACACTGTGGCGTGCCGCGACCGGCACTTTGGGAGTTCACCGTGTCCAACTTCTCGGTCCCCTCGACAATCTTCAGCGAACTCCCTTCCAAGCTCCCGACGGGGTACGCGCCGGCCCCGCTTTCGGTGGAGCAGGTTTCGGCGTCCGTGCGCCTGAGCGTCGTGGTGCGGACCGAAGCCGGCAAGGGCCTCGAGGGGGGACCGTTTGTCCTGCTCCGCGAGATGCTCGACGCCCGGGTCTACCTCGGGTGCATCACCGACTCGGCCTCCCGTGTCCTCCAATGGGTCGAACTCTGGGTCCAGGACCTCTCTGGCCTTGCCGGTGCCCTTCCGACCTACCGCGAGATCCTGACCAACCGGACCTTGGACGACCGCTGGGCCGAGCGCTGCGCCTGGTTCGAACGCTCGCAAGCCGGTTCCGGTCGGCCCTTTGGCGGTGGCGGCCTCATCCAGACCGGGTGGGAGTCTGTCCACCCGAAGCCCATCATCATCGATCCCAAGAAGCTCGTTCCCATCCCGGCCCGCGACCGCCGTACCAACGGGGAATGGGCCCTGTGCACCGACGATTCGGTCCTCGCCGCGAAGGGTGCACCGTCGTTCTCGGGCACGCTCTCCCGGTTCCTGTGGCAGCCGGACATGGGCGAGCAGTCGCCCTTGCTTGAGGTCGACTCGTCTGGCGTGGACCTGGGGGCACTGGGTGCGCCTCAGGATGCCGCGGCACTCAACCCCGGGGGCGGGTTGATGATGGTAACTCCTTATTGCCCGCTCAGTTATGAGCAGTACGTCGACGCCCTCACCGGTGGACCGACGGACTCACCCGCTGGCGATGCCCTCCAGCGACTCCTGACGCAGGCCGCCAAAGCCGCCAGTGCGGAGCGGGGTGGATGGCTGGGTTTGGGTTCGCTCGCCGAGAGCACTCGACTCGCCGAGACACTGCACCTGAAGTTGATGGCGTTCACCGGGGCCGTCGTGGCGGTCCGGTCGGCGCTGCTCGCGACCCAGACTCCCTTGCTCAACGTCACCGGCGCGAGCTTCCGGGTGCGGACGGCTGAGGGCGCAGGTATTGCGCCGCTCTGGTGGACCGCCCGGACGGCGATGGTCCTGACCGGAGAGTCGGTTGAGCTCCCGATCCCCGCGACCCAGGCGAAGTACTACGTCGGGGGGCGGACCGCGAACCTTTCGATCTACTCCCCGGCGACCGTTGGGCGCTCGGCCCAGGGGCGCGGGTGGCTGCGGCTGCGGAACGTGATCGCGGACCAGGCCGGCGCGATTCTTGAGGGAACGCTGGCGACGCAGGAGCGGGTGCAGGCCGGGTCGAACGATCTGCTGTGGCTGCGGTTTGGGGTGGGGGCGACCCGGGTGGATCTGTACGCGGTGGTCGACTCGCAGCAGGCGATGGCCGCGGGCGAGATCCGGATCCGGACGCTGCCGCACATGCTGAGCGACGACGTGGTGGCGCGGCTGAAGTCGGCGTTGGGCGTGCCGATTCAGGATGTGAACTTCGAGATGGTGCCGCTGCTTTCGAGCCCGTACGACATGTACGCGCTGGCGGTGCTGGGGGTGCGCACGTTCCTGGCCGGAGGGGAACGGCCGTTGCCTGTGGCGCTGGACGACATGCTGAGCCTGTCGGTTCAGGCGGGCCGGGGCGCGGGCGAGGGCCGGGACCTGGCGGATCGGATCGGCGATGCACTGGCGGCGGACGAGCGGTTTGTGGACTCGCTGGGGCCGCACCGGCTCGTGTACGAGTCGAAGACCCCGCAGGATGCGTACGGGGCGATCCCTCCGCGTCTGTGGCACCGAACGCTGGCGACGATCATCCGGATGTTCTCCGGGTTGGGACCCGACAGCTTCTGCAGGGACTACGGTGATGCGCCTCCGGGGGGCATTCACAAGATCTTTGACCCCGTGTTGGCGGAGTTGTACGCTCTGCTGGTCGCGTGCCGATCATTGATCGTGCCGGACATGGCCCAGCGGTCGGAACTGCGTGGGGTGGTGAACGATTGCCTGCAGTCGGTGAAGCGCTAAGGCGCGCCGATGGGTGGGTGAAGGAAGCTCTGTCTCGGGAAGCGACCGGCGGCGACCGGTCTATACAAGGATGACAGCAATGACAAACGCGTGGACGAAGGCTTTGGTGCTCGTTGGGATGCTGGCCTCGGTGCTCTTCATGGGCGTCGGCTGCGGCTCCAAGCCCAAGATGGGCGTGTACGAGATCTCGGTGGCGCCGGGCGGGGACCTCTCCTCGACCCTGGGCGCGGCACCGCTTCAGGTTGACCTGGTCGGCGTGAGCGAGAACGACGTTGCCAAGTGGAACGGCGTCTCCGTCGACGAGTACTTCGCCGGCGCCAGCCCGCTCCGCAACGAGGCCGCCGCCTCCCGCCGGACCTTCAACTTCAACGCCAACGCCTCGGGCGCTCAGGTGCTGACCGTGAAGGACTCGATCTGGAACGAGTGGCGCAACCGCGGGGTGACCCAGTTGGCCATCCTGTCGACCAGCCGCGCCATGTCGCCGATGGGCGGGATGGACGTGCGGAAGAAGATCATTCCGCTGACGACGGATCGCTGGAACAACGGCCAGCGGATTGACTTGATCGTCGGCAAGAGCGGCGTGGACTGCCCGACGGCGATGAAGCCGGTCAAGCAGTAAACCAAGTTCCGCGAGCATGATGCAAGGCGCCGCTCGCCCGACCGCGTGCGGCGTTTTTCCTGATAGGGGGCTTGATGGCTGGTTACGGGCGATTCGAAACGGTTGAGCAGTTGGCCTCCTCGGGGCCGTTCACGCTGTACAGCGCGCGGCCGGCGGGGGAGACCAAACCGCCCGAACTCGCGATCAAGGTGTACGAAGGCCAGGCCGGGTTTCTCGGCGCTGCCTGGGAACGCAAGGTTGGCGAGTTCCTCGGCGCTGCCAACCTCCAGCGGCAGCTCGTCGAGAAGGGCGCGAAGCACTGGGCCCCGATCTACGCGGCTGAAGCTACCGAAGAAGCCGCGTACTACGTCACCAAGCTCTTTCCCCTCAGCGCCAAGAAGATGACGACCGGCGCGTGGCAGCGCAACGCCCGTGACATCGGGATCGTCGTCGCCGGCGCGGCGTCGGGGCTTCTTGAACTCCGCGACATGGGCGGCGGCCGCGGGCACGGCAACCTCCACTCCGGCAACGTGCTCATCGAGTCCACTCCCTCCGACGGCATCACCTCCGTCTCGCTCATCGACCCCAGCCCCAAGGGTGAAGCCAACGCCGAGGAGCTGCTCGCCGACCAGGTCAGCCTCGGCCGGCTGATCTTCGAGCTCGTCATGCGCCGCGAAGCCCCCAAGGCCGGCGGCTTCTCACTCACGCAGGAGTGGACCAGTCTCGGCGCCGCCGGCAAGGTGCTCCACGACCTCGCGGACTCGCTGATGAGTCCGCAGAAGGACTCGGGCACACTCGAGCAGCTCAGGGATCGACTCCTCAACCTCCCCGCCAGCTCCTCCGGCGGCGGCAAGGGTGTGATGATCGCGGCGGCGGTCGTGGTTCTCGCGGGAGCGGGTGCGTTGGTTGTTCTCAAGCCGTGGGAGCAGAAGAAGCAAACCGGCGGCGGCACGACCGGCGGCAGCGGGGGCGTGGTCGTCGAAACTCCGACGGTCAAGACCGGCGCGTGCGTGACCTTCGACGAAGCCAACAAGAAGTGGATCGTGACCGTCGTCGAGGAAGCCGAGTGCGCGACCGTCAAGGGGCGGTACTGGGGCGACGGCAGCTCGTTCCCATTCCCCGAGTACCTCGCCGATCCGCGCGTCGAAGGCTGGCCCGGCAAGGTTCCCAAGGAGCACGAGACCGAGTGGGAAGCCCTCCGCACGGCCTCGCGGTTCCGCAAGGACGGTCTCGCCGAGTTCAACAAACGCTACGACGCCGCCAGAACCGCCCTCGATGAGCGGATCGCCGCGGTGCTTCGGGCCCGCAAGTGGGTCCCGGGTTATGCCGAGGCCGATACTTCGCTGCCGCCCGCGGAGCAGCAGCGGTTGGTGGACGAGTGCAAGGCCGTCGAGCTCGAACTCACGTCGTTCGCCCCGACCGGCGAGCGGCTCGCGCAGGCCAAGGCCGCGATCGATGCCCTGCCCTCGGCCCTCGATCCGCAGGAAGTCACGGGCGCTGTTGCTCGCCTGGCTGCCGCGGAAGCGAAGATCGCGGACCTCGCCCGGGAGTTCGGCGACGAGTTGATGCAGCAGTCGGGCTACCGGAAGGATGAGTTCGACAAGCTCCGCTCGGATCTGCAGTCGCTGCAGCAGTCGACGCAGGGCGTTGCGCCGACGGAAGAGCAGATCG
>JBIKMF010000357.1:0-4348 GCA_044359425.1 Phycisphaerales bacterium | reverse complement strand
GGTAGCACGGGAAGTCGCCGTCGCTCAGCGCACCGGCGTTGGTGCCGGTCCACACTGGAGTGGCCCGATCCGTATTCTCGGAGATCACGAGCGCGTTCGCGCACAGGTCGTTCGCCGGCGGATCAACGGGCGTCGTGTTGCCGACCGCGAAGCTCAGTTCCAGGTAGTACGTTCCAGGACTGAACAACCCCATCGGGTAGCTGGTGCTGGTCGTGACATCCCAGTTGGTCTGCCCCGCAACGACTGAAGCCGTCGTGCCCGCCGCGAGCGCGAGCCAATAGACACCCGGTGCAAGCGTGCCATCCTGACCCCTGAGGAGCGGCGTGGCCGCGGGCACACGGAAGTCCGTCGAACCGAACGAAAGACCCGCGGCACCGTTCAGCGGGAAACTCCCGTCCGAATCATCCACGGCGAGAAGCTGCCCCGAGTTGCTGTAGAGCGCGTAGGTAAGGCCATTGGGCAGGTTCTCGATGTTGTAGAGACGTGAGTCGATGTCGAAGAAGAGCGGCGGCTCGATCGGCGCGGCCACTTCGAAGCGCACCCACTTCACGGTGAGGCTTTCGCCGCCCGCGAACGAGAGGATATCGGACGCCGAGAAGTTCAGGTACTCACTCGCGGACCGCGGCGACGCCGGCGCCGAGAAGGCCCCGATGTCGAAGAACTCCGTGGGCTGTGCGACGGCCGCACAAGGGAACGCACAAAGGAGTGCACCGCAGAGCAGTCGACCACGCAGCGGGGACGTACGCCGGGAACCAATCAGCATGTTCATCTCCAGAAACCCCACAGAGTTGTGCGGCCGCTCCTCTACGTCCGAGACCGCACAAGGTTTCGCGCACCCCGCCGCACGGGTCACTTTTCCGGCTTCTTTACAATGCAGAAACGCGCGAATCTACATGGGGGCCGGGCCCGAATCGCTCCCTTCGAGGCACGCGACCACCGCGAACAAACCCGGAACGCCGGATGCGGAACGACCGCTCGTGATACGCTCCCGCCATGCGGGAGGTCCTCTTTCTCATGGCCGTCATCGGTGCGCCCGTTGTCTACTGGGGCTTCCGTCACGGTGGTGAGACCGGCCTCATGGTCACCGTCGCCACGTGCTCGGTCCTCTTCTTCGGCTCGCTCCCTATCGTGATCGGCGCGACGACGCGGAAGAAGGAAGCGCGGCGCGATGATCGCGATCGCATCGTTGTGAAGCGCGAACCTTGAGCTCACCGGGAGCAGCGTGCTCGACGACCAACGAGAAAGGCCCCCCACTTTCGTGGAGGGCCTTGTGTCTCACGGACGTTTCACCGGTTCAACCGGGCTCGATCAATAGTCTTCGCCGTGGTCGTGGTCGTGGCCGCCGGCGGGCTTCTTCTTGTCCTTGATCTCGACGATCGCGGCCTCGGTCGTGAGCATGAGGCCCGCGACGCTGGCCGCGTTCTGCAGCGCGACGCGCTCGACCTTGGTCGGGACGATGACGCCCATCTTGATGAGGTCGCCGTACTCGTGGGTGAGGGCGTTGTAGCCGAAGTTGTTCTCGGTGGACTCCTCGACCTTGTTCGCGATCACGGAGCCGTCGAGCCCGCAGTTGGCCGCGATCTGCTTGATCGGGGCCGAAAGAGCGCGGTAGATGATGTCACAGCCGCTGCGCTCATCGCCGTCGAGCTTCTTGCGCAGCTTGTCCAGGGCGCGACGAGCGCGGATCACGCTCACGCCGCCGCCGGGGAGGATGCCCTCCTCGACAGCCGCCCGGCACGCGTGGAGGGCGTCCTCGACGCGGGCCTTCTTCTCCTTCATCTCGACTTCGGTCGCGGCGCCGACATTGATCTGGGCCACGCCGCCCGCGAGCTTCGCGAGACGCTCCTCGAGCTTCTCACGGTCGTAGTCGCTGGTGCAAAGGTCGATCTGGTGGCGGAGCTGGTCGATGCGGGCCTTGATCTCCGCGGTCGCACCGGCGCCCTCGACGATCGTCGAGTTGTCCTTGTCAATCGTCACCTTCTTGGCGCGACCGAGGTCGGAGAGCTCAACCTTCTCGAGGTCGATGCCCAGTTCTTCCATGATCGCGCGGCCGCCGGTGAGGATCGCGATGTCCTCGAGCATGGACTTGCGGCGATCGCCGAAGCCCGGGGCCTTCACGGCGCAGACCTTCAGGATGCCGCGGAGCTTGTTGACGACGAGGGTCGCGAGGGCTTCACCCTCGATGTCCTCGGCGATGATGAGCAGGCTCGCGCCGCTCTCGGCGATCTTGCCGAGGATGGGGAGCATGTCCTTGGCGCTGTTGATCTTCTTCTCGTGGATGAGGATGTAGGGGTTCTCGAGGGTGCACTCCATGGTCGCGGCGTTGGTGACCATGTGGGGGGACAGGTAGCCCTTGTCGAACTGCATGCCCTCGACGAGCTCGACCTCGGTGCTGAGGCTCTTGCCCTCTTCGACCGTGATCACGCCGTCCTTGCCGACCTTGTCCATCGCCTTCGCGATGATGTCGCCGATTTCCTTGTCCTGGTTGGCCGAGCAGGTGCCCACCTGGGCAATCTCCTTGCTGTTCTCGACCTTCTTCGACATGTTCTGCAGCTCGCCGATGATCGCGGAAACCGCGGCATCGATGCCCCGCTTCACCATGTTCGGGTTCGCGCCCGCGGTGATGACCTTCAGGCCTTCCGAGTAGATCGCCTCGGCGTAGATCGTCGCGGTGGTCGTCCCGTCGCCCGCGTCCTTGCTCGCCTTCTGGGCCACTTCCTTCACCATCTGAGCGCCGAGGTTCTCGTACTGATCCTCGAGCTCGATCTCCTTGGCAACGGTCACGCCGTCCTTGGTGACGGTCGGGGAACCGAACGACTTCTCGAGGACGACCACGCGGCCCGAGGGGCCGAGGGTGACCTTCACGGCGTGCGCGAGCTTCTGAACGCCCCGCAGGATCCGCTCACGGGCGTCGGTGTTGTACGCGATTGATTTGGCAGCCATTTCTTTTCTCCGTGCTCCGCCCCGCGATCATCGCGCGGCGATTGGATTGTGTTCACTACTACTTCAGACTGATCTTGAGCCACGCGACGCGCTCCGCGTCCACGATGAAGATCGACTTCCCGTCCGTCACCTTCACCAGGTGATCCGCCTCGTCCGGGATCAGCATCGCGTTGCGAACCTCAAGATTCGCGATCGACGCCGCGCCCGTCGTCACCGAGTACACCCCCGCGAACGCGACCGTCAGGTCCCGCTCGCCGTTGAGTTCCCGTAGCGCTGTGCGGAGTTGGGTGGGTGACATGGGGGAGGCCCTGGCCGTGGTTGTTCTTTCTCGCTATGGCCGAAGGCCCATGGCCTACGGCCTTCTTCCTCAGTCAATCACCGCCAGGATGTCGTCCTCGCTCATGATGAGCAGTTCCTGACCGTCGAGCTTCACCTCGGTGCCGGCGTACGACGAGAAGATCACCTTGTCCCCGGCCTTCACGCTCAGCGGGATGCGGGCGCCCGTGTCGGTGTTCAGCGTCCCCGTGCCCACGGCCTGGATCGTGCCGGTCTTGGGCTTGTCCTTCGCGCCCTCGGGGAGGATGATCCCGCTCTCGGTCTTGCTGGCCGCCTCGTCACGCTTCACCAGAATCTTGTCGCCCAGCGGACGGATCCCACCGCTCTTCTTCGTCGTTCCCTTGCTCATCGTTCAAATCTCCAGTTCTGCGGTCCACCAAAGGTCGCACGCCGAGGGCTCGCCCCCCGCCCGCGCGGCTACTTACACACTCCCGGGCCACCGCCCGGCGTAATGCCTCGCCATACACCGGCGAAGCACCTCAAGCATCACATTCAGATCGTTCACGTCCCGCGGCCGGTCCATCACCGCGAACGCCCCCAGCCGCAGCGCCGCCGCGATATCCCGCGCGTCGTCCCGATGCGTCCGCCCCCGCTTCACGGCCACCACCGGCACCGGCTCCGACATCCGCGAGAGCAACTCCAGCAGCCGGGGCCCCCCCTCGGCCAACTGCGGGTCCGTCGGCTCCGCCTCGGGCTCCAGGGGCAGCCCCAGATCCACGACAGCGATATGAATCGGGGTCCGCCGGATCACCTCCGACGCCTCCCGCCCGCACGCCGCACGCACCGAGGTCACCCCCATCGGCTCCAGCAACCGGGGCAGCCTGTCCACCCACGAGTCCTGGTTCCATCCCGCGTACGACAGCAGCAGGTTCAACCGCCCCCCAGCCCCACCGCCCGAACCGCCACCACCGCCCCCAATCGGGGTTTCGTCGTGACGACCGGGCTGGAAGCGCACGTTGACCACGAAAGGCTTCTGGCAACTGGCGTGCCGAAACCACACCCGCCCCACCCCCCACCTCACCCCCTCATACCCCCCTCCTCACCCCCTCCCAGCCCCCCTCCCAGACTG
>JBIKMF010000356.1:0-4355 GCA_044359425.1 Phycisphaerales bacterium | reverse complement strand
GCGAATGGCGGGGTGAATCGGCGGTGGGTGGGGCCGGGGGCGGAGTTGACGGCGAAGGAGGAGTGGCTGCGCGGGGTTGCGGGGCTGATTGGTGCGAAGGGCGATTTGGCGCTGCGCGTGACGGAGGCGTCGAGACTGGAGGGGATCGAGGCGGGGACGGGGGAGGTTCTGTGGGATGCGCCGATTGGAGGAGGGGCGATACTGGGCTTGGGAGTGACGGTGAGTTGGGGTTCGATGCGGTGCGTTGTCGCGACGAACGAGGAGGATTTGGCGGTGATCGAGATGCGGAGTGGGGCGCGGGTTGCGGAGTTGAAGGGGGCGTTGCGGGATGCGCAGAGTGTCGCGATCTCGGCGGATGGGACGAGGGTGGCAACAGGAACGAAGACCGGGGCGACGGTGCTTTGGAGTGTGGCGTCGGGGAGGCGGGTGTACACGTTGCAGGGGCTGCCGCACTGGATCGAGGTGATCGCGTTCTCGCCGCGGGGAGGGGAGATGGTGACGGGAGATTCCGCGGGGCGTGTGCGGGTGTGGGAATCGACGGGGAGGGCGGGGCGGATTGCGCGATCGGCGCGAGAGGCGGCTGTGGCGGCGCGGGCGGCGGAGTTGTTCGCGGAGGCGCGTCGCGGCGGGAAGGGGTTGCGTGGGATTGGGGAGTGGGCGGAGGGGCGAGGGGCGGGCGCGGAGGTGAGGGCGGAGGTCGAGCGGTTGGCGGAGGCGTATCCGGCGACGGCGGAGGGGACGGTGGAGTGGGCGGTTGATGTCTTGAGCGAGAGCGAGTGCACGGAGCAGGTGGTTGCGCGAGTGGGCGAGAATCTCGGGTCGGTGTCGCGGTACATGTCGACCGCGGCGGGGGTACACGCGGGGATGGCGTTGTTTCACCTGAGGCGGGCGGGGTACGAGGAAGAGGCGTCGCGCGGCGAGGGGCCGAGCGCGTTGGATTCGGCGAGGAATCGGATTCAGCTTGCGCGGGGGTCGCTGGGGGTGATGGATCGCGATGCCGCGCTGGTGGAGGTTGTGGAGGCGATGTGGGCGCAGGCGGCGGGGCAACCGGTGGATGCGAGGGCGGTGCGGGCGCGGATTGAGCTGGTGACGGATGGAGACTCGATGGACCCGCGGGTTGAGCGGCTGCTGGGGGAGCTGCGGGAGTGAGTCAGAGCGCGGCGAGGCGGTCTGAGGTTTCCTTGGCGAGGAGATCGCGGAAGAGGGCGTTCATGTCACCGGCGATGATGTCGCGGAGGGCGTACTCGCCGGGGAGGCGTTCGTCGGCGACGATGCCTTCTTTCCAGCGGTAGGTGCGGATCTTCTCGCTGCGGTCGCCGGAGCCGATCTGGGCGGTGCGGGCGGCGGAGCGTTGCTCGTGCTGCTTGCGGCGTTCGATTTCGTGGAGCTTGGCCATGAGCAGGCGGCGAGCGCGTTGGCGGTTGTCCTGCTGGCTCTTGCTTTCCTGCATGCGGATGAGGATGCCGGTGGGCTTGTGCTTGAGTTGGACGGCGGTGGCGACTTTGTTGACGTTTTGACCGCCGGGGCCCTGGCTGGTGGTGACGTGTTCTTCGACGTCGTTGGCCCAGTCGATCTTGACGTCGACATCTTCGGGTTCGGGGAGGACGGCGACGGTGGCGGTTGAGGTGTGGATGCGGCCCTGGGCTTCGGTGGCGGGGACGCGTTTGACGCTGTGGACGCCAGCTTCGAAGGCGAGTTCGGACCAGACGCCGAGGCCCTTGATGGAGACGACGGCGTTGCGAACACCGCCGACGGAGGGCTCGGAGGAGAACTCCATGACTTCGAAGGCCCAGCTGCGGGAGGCGGCGTACTTGCGGTACATGTCGAGAAGGTCGGCGGCCCAGAGGCAGGCTTCGTCGCCACCAGTGCCCGCGCGGACTTCGAGGATGACGGAGGCGATGCCCTGGTCGTCGCTGTTGACGAGGGAGGAGAGGGCGGCGTTGATGGCGTGGCGGGAGTCGGCTTCGAGGCGGGCGAGGTCTTCGCGGGCCATGGCGGCGAGTTCGGGGTCGAGACCGGGGGCGAGGAGATCGCGGGTCTGGGCGGATTCGTCGCGGGACTTGCGGTAGAGGCGGTAGGCTTCGACGACGGGGGCGATGGCGGCGCGGCGCTGGGATATGGAACGGGTGCGTTTGTGGTCTGAGGCGACGGCGGAGTCGTTGAGCATCTCCTCGATTTCGCGGTCTTCCTTGTCCAATGCGTCAAGGCGCGCGAAGACTCGCGGCGGGAGGGATGAGGGGTCCACGGAGAAGTCGGCCATCCGATTAGGATAGACGCGGGAGGCGCGGGTGGTGGTTCAGCAGCCGTTGTCCCAGCGGGCAAAGAAGGCGATGACGTCGTCGCCGTCGGTGCCGCCGTCGGAGTTGAAGTCGGCGTTGTTCTCGTCCCACTGGGAGAAGAAGGCGACGACATCGTCACCGTCGACGCTGGAGTCGTTGTTCCAGTCGGCGGGGCAGCCTTCGTTTGTGGCGGGGAAGCCTGCGAGTTGGGTGATGGTGCCGTTGATGCTGGCGATCCATGCTTCCCCGCGACGATCGTCGAAGGCGATGCCGGACATGCCGGTGATGGAGAAGGGGGTGACATCGATGTCACGGATGAATGCACCGGAGGAGGAGAACTCTCGGATCCTGGGTTGGGAGCTGCTCACGACGAAGACGGTTTGGGTGCCCCGGAGGCAGTCGAGGTCGCCGAAGTAGATGTCGAATGGCGGGGACCCCGCGGGCTGGACGGGCCACGCGGCTATGGCAGCGCCGTCGCCGGGGGCGTACTCGCGGATGGTGTCGGCGGACCAATCGGCGACGAAGAAGGTGCCACGTGCGTGGTGGTGTGCACCACCGACGGCTTGGCCGTCGATGGCGAGGACTTGGGATGCGAGCACGCTGCCGGCGGGATCGAGGGCGAAGAGGGTTTCGGAACCGGAGTCTTCGGAGTTGAGCACGAGGAGCGTGCCGGTGGGTACGGTGGTGCCACCGACGGAGATGGGGGCGGTGGTGACGTCGAGGTCGATGTCGTTGCTGAGAAGGCCCGGGCGGGGGATGGTTCGGAGGAGGTTGCCGACGGTGCTGTAGACGTCGATCGCGGTGCCGAACTCCGGGTAGGCGTAGATCTCGTCGGAGGCGGGGGCGAAGGCGATGGAGACGAAAGCGGCGCGATCGGCCGGGTCGAAGACTGCGCCGAGCGTGAACTGCGCGGAGGCGCAGGACGTAGCTAGGGCGATTGCCGCAAGGGACGAAATCAGTTTCATGGGATCCTCCTGAGTTCAGAGGATAGCACGGGCGATGGGGATCGCAAGAGGCGGCTTCGGGAGGTGGCGGTTATCGGCTCAGCAGCCGTTGTCCCAGCGGGTGAAGAACTCGATGACGTCGTCGCCATCGGTGCCGCCGTCGTTGTTGAAGTCGGCGTTGCCGTTGTCCCATTCTCCGAAGAAGGCGATGACGTCGTCGCCGTCGACGGAGCCGTCGTTGTTCCAGTCGGCGGTGCAGGTGCCCTGGACGACGTCGTAGAAGGTTGCGCTGCCTCGGCCGGATTCTTCGAAGGCGCAGACGAGGATGCGGTTGCTTCCGGGCTGGAGACCGGTGAGGATTCGGGTCCAGGAGAAGCGGTCTTCACGGGAGGCCTGATTGAGGACGGTGGCGAGGGTGAGGGGGTCGGGGACGTTGGAGGGGTTCAGGATGATGTGAACGCGGTTGACAGTGCGGTCGAGTGCGTTGACGCGGAAGGACTGTGTGGTGGTTGGGATGGTCGGCGGGATCTCGAGTTCGGCGGAGGGCGGGAGGCGATCGACGTAGAAGGCCTGGCGGAACTCGCGGAAGAGCGGGGCTTCGCCGGTGGCGCGCTTGCGGAAGGCGACGACGGAGAGGTAGTGGGTTCCTTCGTCGAGCAGGGTGGTGTTGATCTGCTGGGAGTAGAGGCCGTTGGTGTTGGTGGTGCCGGCCAGGGGCTGGCGCTGCGTGACGAAGCCCTCGTAGCCGGGGACGACGGTGCTCGTGTGGTCGACATCGGTGATGCCGTTGCCGTTGTAGTCGACGAAGCCGGCGTCGATGCGGAAGAGAGCGTTGTCGTCGGCGTTGGCGTTGGAGCCGGCGCCGGGGTCGGCGTTGGTTGTGGTGAGTTGGACGTTGAAGGTGCTGGCGGTGATGATGGGGATGGGCGAGAGGCGTTGGCGCACGTCGGGCGTTGCGATGTTGTCGGCGGGGAGGGAGGACGTGGAGCCGGTGATGGTGACGGTGCCGTTTGGCACGGCGGGGCCGTAGATCACGAAGCCCTTGTGGTGGGTGACGCCGTTGATGTTCTGGTTGCGGGGCACGCGGACGGTGACGCTGCCGTTGGCGCCGACGACGATGAGTTCGGGGATC
>JBIKMF010000053.1:0-15592 GCA_044359425.1 Phycisphaerales bacterium | reverse complement strand
GACCGACTCCTGCGAGGAGGCGATGGCCGCGGTGAGGAAGGGACTCGAGCGGGTCGCGAGCAAGCGGCCGGAGATGAAGCGGCGCTGGTGGCTGGCGGAAGGTCGTTGAGCGTCAGCGGGCCATTTTGGTCATGACGTTGATGACACGCGGCGATTCGAGCGGCGAGACTTCGTACATCACGACGTCCTTCACCTGGCGACGATGGAGGTGGAGGGGGGAGTCCTTGGGGAGTTTGATTTTGCGGTCGTACTGGCTCTTCTCGATGAGGACGAGCACGGGTTGCTGCTCGACGCGCGAGATGAGGTACATCGTGGTGGGGCCCAGCGGGGTGCCGCTGTAGCTGTTGGTGTACGACCATCCGGCGACGACGAGTCCGGGGGTGGCGGCCGGGACGTAGAGGGGGACGCCCATCTTCTGCTGCATGACGTCTGCGAACTCCTGCTCGTCCTTGCAGACGAACTCGATCGGCCAGCCGGTGACCTCGAGATTGGAGTAGACCGTTGCGGGGTTCATCCGCGGGTTCTCGGGAGTCGGGGAGAAGTACTGGAACCCGAGGTAGACGATCGCGGCGATTGCGGCTGCCGCGGCGAGGGGCAGCTTGGGGATCTCTCGCTTCCACCACGGCGTGGGCGGTTTGGTGGCTGCGGGGGCCGGCGGGGTGACGACGGTGGAGGGTGGGGGGGTGAAGAGGCGGTCGAGGGAGTCGTCGATGCGGGACTGGAGTTCGATCTCGTGCCGGAGTGAGGGGTCTGCGTGCAACGCGGCCTCGAAGCGGGCGAGGTCGTCGCCCGCGAGGGTGCCGTCGAGGTACCGGTCGATCATGTCATGCGGGTTGGGGCTCATGAGCGAGCCTCCTTGCCCTGCTGAGCTTCGCTGAGAGTCCGCCGCATCGCCGCACGGGCGCGGTGCACGTGGCTCATGGCGGTACCTTCGGGGATATCGAGGATCGCGGCGATTTCACTGTACGGGAGTTCGCGAACCGTCTTGAGGAGGAGGCAGGATCTGGCGACTTCGTCGAGTTGTCCGAGCGCGGCGGCGACGGTGTCGTCGAACGCGGACTGCTCGGAGCTGAGCCGACCGACGATATCCATGGCCGGTTTTGATTCGAGGGTTGGGCGAGCGGGGGTGATGGTCGCGAGGACGTCGGGGTCGGTAGGAGTGGAGGTCGACCGCTGACGGCGGCGGAGTTCGTTGAGGGCGGTGAACCTGACGATCTGGCCGGTCCATGCGCCGAAGCTGGTGTTGCGGTCGAACTGGTCGAGCTTGCCGAGCGCGACGGCGGCTGCTTCCTGAAGGATGTCGTCGGCCCCGGAGCGGTCCGATATCACCGCAGCCGCGATGCACCAAAGGGTTTTCCGATGGGCGACGAACAACGCTCCGAACTCCTCAGGCGAAAGCTGTCCGGCCGCCGCCACGGAAGTAGTTCCGGGCGGCTTGGGCTGGTCAGGGATGTCGCTCGAAGAGGGAATGTCGGGTGCTCCGGGTGATCTTGCGGTTTGTGGTGAATGGCATCGAGAATCGCAGATCTAGGGTATCACGCCCTGCCGGGGGAGGAGTAGCCGGATCGGGGGGATCGCCAGGGAACTGTCGGGCGGCTGCAAGGCGGGCGGTGTGAAGTGACATTGGAGGGAGGGAAGGCGAGCCGGGCGAGCGCCCTTGGGGAGATTGGCAGCCGGTCCCGGTACGGCCCTCGAGAGAGCGGGGTCGAAATGAGATCGGGGCCCGCGAGATGTTCAGCGGGCTCTGTCTCTTTGATGAGCGGGTGGGGGAGCGATCAGTCGAGCAGCAGCGTGCTGCCGAGCTGCGAGACACCGATCGTGGTGTTCCACAGGAAGTGCGCGAAGATCGGGGCGATGAGCGAGCCGCGCCAGGCCTTGGCGAGGCCGTAGACGAGCCCGCCGGTCGCGACGGACGCGATTCCGACGATGTCGTACGGGTGGTAGATGCCGAAGACGATGGCGGTGAGGGACGCGGCGGCGACGGGGCCCATGCTTTTGCGGAGCGCACCCATGAGGGCGCCGCGGAACATGATCTCTTCGAGCACGGGGGCCCACACGCTGGCACCGAGGGTGCCGAGGATCAGGGGAACCCACGAGCCCTGGAGCGGTGGCTCGAACATGGGGATTCCGATCGGCTCGTCGGGTTGTTCGCCGGTCATGCCGGAGACGACGAGGCTGGTCAGAAGGGCGACGGGGAACCCCAGTGCGAAGACCGCGACGCCCACGCCCAGTTCATTGGCCCAGCCTGCACCTTTGTTGAACCCCATGTCGTCGGAGAGTTCCATGAGCGACACGCCACGGAGGCGGGGCCAGAAGATCGCGAACATGGCGGACCAGATGGCCACTTCATCGACGACGATGACCCAGGCCCCGCGTTCTCCGATGGTCATGACGCCGATGGCGAGCATGATGAGGAAGATGAGGCAGAAGATCCCAAAGGTCTCCCAGTAGATGTGAGAAGGTGCGACGGTCTCACCGTCGACGAACGTCAGTCGCTTGCTCACCAGCATCGAGATCGCGACGACGAGCATCACCACTCCGCCGACGAAGGAGCCAAACTGCAGGATGTTCATGAACCCCGAGAATGCGCTCACCGCCTCGAAGCCGGAGGCAGCTTCCCACCGCAGGTCGTCGCTGAGGGGCTTCTCGAAGCTGAGCGCCACCTGGCCGAACCATCCCTGTCTGGCGAGGATCCACTCACGGGTTGCGTCGTCGATCGAGAACGTCCGCTTCTTCACGAAGCTTTCGTACCAGCCTCGGAGAATGTCGGCTTCGCGCGCGAGGTCACCGCCGGGGGTGGCTTCCGCGACAATCGTTGCGAGTCGATTCGCGGCCGCCTCCGGTCCGATCAGTTCCGCCGCCATGATCGCCACACGCAGGCGGTCGTTGCGCGTCTTGGCGAGCAGGTCAAGGAAGTCCATGATCTCCGCGGCGGCGTCCGGATCGATTTGGTTGCCACGTTCCAGCTCGAACGCCTTGCGCTTCACCAGCGCCTTGGAGGTCAGTGCGAGTGCGCCGATGCCCGGGTCCTCGGGGTGTTCGATGTTCGCGATTTCCGGCAGGGGCTTGGAGAGCTTGCGGGAGTGCAGGTCCAGCTTGAACTGCTGGAAGAACACCACGAGTCCGATCATGAGAAGCACGAACCACGGCGACAACCGCTGCATCCACGGGTTGATGCCGTGTGTCTCGTCGAACGCGGATGGAATGATGGGCATAAGGACCTCAAGGGGCAATCGGTGGGTGCGAATCCTATCACACTCCGCTCCCCATTTCGTGTCCGTCGTGGCTCGTCCGCCTGCGGCCGGTTCAGCCCTTAATCTCGGTTCTTACATCCCAGATTTCAGGGAAGAGTCGATCGTCGATGCGGTCGCGGAGGTAGGGAACACCGGAGGTGCCGCCCGTGCCCCGCTTGAAGCCGATGACGCGCTCGACGACCTTCATGTGGCGGTACTTCCAGAGCGCGTAGGCCTCGTCGAGATCGATGAGCTTCTCGGCCATCTCGTAGAAGTCCCAATGGGAGTGGGGGGCCTCGTAGATGGTCTTGAAGACCGCGAGCACCGCCGGGTGGGCGGTGTGGGGTTCGGTGATGTCCCGCTTGAGCACTTCGTCGGGGAGGGGCATGCCCTTGCGGGCGAGGTGGTGGAGAAAGGCGTCGTACAGGCTCGGGGCCTCGAGGGCCGCGACGAGCTCCGCGTGGATGTGGTCGCGGTGCTTGAAGACGGCGAGCATCCGCCGGTCCTTGCGGCCGAGCATGAACTCGATCAGGCGGTGCTGGAACGACTGCAGACCGCTCGCGGGACCCAGCACGTGCCGGAACTGCACGTACTCGCTGGGCGTGAGGGTCGCGAGCACGCTCCATTGGTTCAAGAGCTGTCCCTGGATGTGCTTCACGCGTGCCAGGATCTTGAACGTGCTCTCGAGGTGACCCTCCCGCACCAGCCTGAGCGCCTCGCGAAGTTCGTGGACCATCAGCTTGAACCAGAGCTCCGTCGTCTGGTGCTGGATGATGAACAGCATCTCGTCGTGGTGCTCGGGGCTCGAGAGCGGCTTCTGGGCCGACAGCACCTGGTCCAGCAGGAGGTAGCCGGAATAATCGAGCCGGTTCGACAGATCCGTGTGGAACGACTCGCCCTGATGTGGTCCTGCCATCGCTGTTGCTCCCGTCGATCCGAGGATCGAGGCAACAGCCTATCGCCCTTGCGCTACCGGGGCGACTCTGCCCGCGATTCGTCCGCCGCCGCGACCGACGCCGTCACGGGCTGCGCGGGGACCGCGTCGAGTTCGTTGAGGTGGGAGACGTCCCGCCCGTGCAGGAGGGTGGCCCGAGAGGTCAGGTACTGCTCGCGAGCTCCCCACGGCGCGAACGCGCACCCCGAGATGAAGGCGATCAGCGACAGGATGGACGTTCTGATGAGCGAGCGCTGCCAGACGTGCCGCTTGGTCAACGGTTTGGGCTCATACGACGCAAAGCTCGACATAACCGGCTCCGGCTGTGGGAACCACGCCTGGTCCTGGCGCAGGATCGGCTGTCTGAGGCCGGGTCTTGAGCCGACCCGCAGGGATTCCGGCCGGTCCGGGCCCGGGAATGTCGCTGCCGAAACCCTCGCCGAGGGGGTGGCCCGCGTACCTATCATGGCGGACGCTGTTCGGGGTCCGGATACCCCCGAAGAGCCGATCTCGCCGAGGAAGCCCCAAGGATGAAGCCCGCTTTCAGCACCGTCGCATGCCCCGATTGGACCCTTGAACAGGTCGCCGCTGCCGCGAGGAAGCTGGGATACCTCGGGGTGGAACTTCGTACCGAGGGTTTCGGCTCCACGCACACGGCGTGTGATCCGGGGATGACCTCGCCGGCGAAGGTTCGCACGCTCTTTGGTTCGACGGGCGTCGAGATCGCGTGCCTCGCGTCGGGCATCCGCTTCGACGAACCGATCTCGCCTCCGGTCATCGGTCGCACGTTCATCTTCGACCAGGAATCCTCCGTCCGTCGGGGCAAGGCCCTCGTCGATATGGCGGTCCGGCTCGAGTGCCCGTTCGTCCGCGTCTTCGGCTTCGAAGTCACCAACAACGAGTCCGTGAAGTCCACCGTCGCCCGCATCGCCGACCGCCTCGGAAAGGTTGTCGACTACGCCCGCAACAGCGGCGTCACCGTTCTGCTCGAGAACGGCGGCTCCTTCGCGACCGCCTCCCAGATGTCCCAGATCCTCGACGCCATCGACCACCCGCTCCTCGCCGCGTCCTACTCACTCCCCGTCGCTCGCGCAGCGGGTGAGCCAGCGATCTACGGTGCAAACGTCCTCGGAGCCAAACTCCGCATCGTCAAGCTGAAGGACTACGCCGACGGCATCCCCTGCACGCTCGGCGAGGGCGAGTTCGATGCCGCGGCATCCTTCGAGGCCGTGCGTGGCACCGGCTTCAAGGGCTGGGCGGTGTTCGAGCACGATCGGAAGTTCTACCCGGAGTTGTCGGATCCGATGCCGGTGCTCGAGGCCGCCTCGAAGAAGATGTTCGCGTGGCTCGGCGGCGGTGTGCCCGCCAAGGCCGCCCACTGAACAGTGCTCCGCACGCGTGAGTGAGGTCACCCTGTGTCTCCCGCGCCCCGCGCGTTGCCGCCTCAGCCCTACGACCCTGCCGAAGCGACCCGCGAGATCGTGGCGTTCGCGCGCGATATCGGCTTTGCTTTGGTTGGTGTCGCCCCGGCCGCTCCGACCCGGTGGAAGGAACATCTGGAAGGGTGGCTTGCGTCGGGGCAACACGGTTCGATGGACTACCTCGCGAAGGATCACTCGCTGAGGCTCGATCCCCGAGGGCATCTCCCCGAGACGCGGTCGTTCATCATGGTCGCGGATCGGTACGCGGATCGGGGCGACACCGCGCGCGATGCGGCGCCCGGTCAGGGACGCATCGCGCGGTACGCGCGGGGCCGAAACTACCACGAGGTGATGAAGCGTCGGCTGCACAAGCTCGCGGACGCGATGCGGATCCGGTTCCCGGGAGCTGATTTCCGCAGCTTCGTCGATACTGCGCCCGTGCTCGAGCGCGAACTCGCCGAACTCTGTGGCCTCGGGTGGATCGGCAAGAACACGATGCTCATTCATCCGCGCGTCGGTTCCTACACGCTGCTCGGCGGCGCGGCGACCAACCTCGAACTCGCGCTCCCCGCCGACCAGACGCGCGTCGCGGACGCGTGCGGCACCTGCACACGCTGCATCGACGCATGCCCCACGGGTGCGATCACGCCCTACTCCATCAACGCCTCCCGCTGCGTGTCGTACCTCACCATCGAGCGGCGTGACGCCATCGATCCGTCGCTCCTCTCCGGCATCGGTGACTGGATCTACGGGTGCGACGTCTGCCAGGAGGTCTGCCCGCACAACTCGGCACGCGGCGAGGGCCATGTGGTCCCCGATGCGCTCCCGGTGTACGACCACGCGCGCCGATCGCTCCCCTTGCTCGAGGTCATGCGCTGGGATGAAGCCGCACGGCGGGAGGCCTTTCGTTCGTCCGCGATGAAGCGTGCGCCGCTCGGCGTGATGCGGCGCAACGCCGTGATCGCCGCGATGAACCAACTCCTCGCCGATCCCCATCAGCCCGAGGATCCTCTGCGTGCGGAAATCTCCGCGATCGCGTCACGCCACGACGAAGATCCACTCGTTCGCGATGCCGCGATCGAAGCCATGCGCAGGCTGGGTGCTCAGCGGGCGTGAGCGAGAAGTCCCTCGCACGAGCGCAGCAGCATCTGGTAGACCTTCTCGAACCCGTCGTCGCCGCCGTAGTACGGGTCGGGGACATTCAACTCGTGCTCGGGGCGCGTCGCCAGGTCGGGATCGAAGGACCTCATGAGTCGCACACGCTCGCGCGGTGCGCCCCACTCGATCATCGTCGCGCAGTTCGACTGGTCCATGCCGATGAGGTAACGGAACCGTTCGAAATCGGAGTTCGGCTCGAGCTGGCGGGCCGTGTGAACGAGGTTGAGCCCGTGCTGCCCCGCCACCTGCACACTCCGCGGGTCCGCCGGGTGCCCCGCGTGCCAACCCCCCGTGCCGCACGAGTCGATATCGAACCGGTTCTGCAGCGCGTGATCGGCGACCATCTTCTCGAAGATCACCCGTGCCAGCGGCGATCGGCAGATGTTTCCGAGGCACACGAAGAGGACGCCCACCTGCTCAGCCGGCATGTCGATGCTCCTTCACCCCAAGCGTTCCCAGCGGCTCGCCGCGTGCGACGCGCCGGGTCGCCGCCTGGATCACCATCGCCGCGCTCTCCGTTCCGACCGCCGAACCCGCGACCGCCGGGGCGCCCAGCGCGCCGATGAGCCCCGCCGCGGCGTCTGCGAGCGTCGAGCCCGGGATCATCCGTGCGCGGGCCCGAAGCTCCGGCGCGAGCCAGTTGCAACCGTCGCCCACGCCGAGCACGTTCACGCCCGCCGACGCCAGCAGGTCCGCCAGCACCATCGTCGACCAGTCGGTGAAGGGCGGTTCGACGTGCGCGGCACGCGACGGCACCGCGAACAGCCAGCAATCCGCGAGATCCGAGTGCAGGGCGATCGCTCCCTCAAAGGGGAGCACGCCCGCAAGCCGTCCACCCTCCCGCGCATGCCGCGCGAGCCTCGCTCCGTGCGGCGCCCCGCGTTTGATCACCGCGGTCGTCGGCACCCCGCTCGTGGAGACCACGCCGAGGGTAAAGGTGAACGCGACCGTGGGACACGCGGCCGGCCCGTCCCAGCACAGCCCGATCCGCAGCGCCCCCGTCGGTATCGAGGGAGCGGGCAGCACCGGACCATGGACTCGCGCGGGGAGCGTTGGTCCGCTCTCCCAACTCGTCGTCGCCGCCGATCGCCCGTGCAACGCGCCCGTGCGAAGATCCACGACCAGGCACGCCGCTCGCGGCCGGATCATGTCGAAGACCCGTCGGAACTGAAGCCCCCACCCCACGAGCACGTCACCCGATCGACCCGAGGGCAGCCGCGACGCCAGCGAACGCGTCGCGAGGAACGATGCGCCCAGTGCCGGGGCGAGCGGATCGGCCTTCACGCCCATCAGTTCGCATTCGCGCCTCGCCGTGGAACCGCCCATCACGATCGCGCGGTGACCCGACTCCAGCCTCTGCAAATCGGCGATCACTCGGCCCGGAGAGTCCGCGCGCTGGTCATCGCCTCCCCACGGGGGCGGCGGACAACTGGCGGGCTGAAAGACGTGCACGACGTTCATGGAGGCACTCTACTTGCCCGCGGCGTTCACGGGTTCACGCGCTTCGTGCGAGTAGAAGAGCTGTGCGATCGCCAGACCCACCTGCCCCGCAAACGCGTTCTCGGCACGCATGATGTCCGTCGGAGTCGTCGGCAACGGCGTCGCACGCTGCGAGGGCTGCACCACCAGAGGGAAGCCCTCCGCTTCCGGGGGCCACACGCGGGGCGAGTCCTTCGAAACGTCCAGCACCTTCACACGCAGCACCGCCGATGGCAGCAGATTCTGCCGGTCCGGTGTGAGCGAGAACGAGTCCACAGTCGCGAAGATCACCACCTCAGCCTGCGCCGTCTTCGCAAGCGTCACGATGTCGGTCGGCTGCCCCGGGGTCTCTCGATCCGCGATCGCCACACCCGCCCGGTAGTCGATCATGTTCACGAGCACGCCCTTCTCGAGCAGCGCACTCTGTGCCGCCTCCGCGATCATGTTCCGCAGCGGCCGGCGGCCGAGCACCGGCAACCGATCGTCGATGAACACGATCGTTGGCCGCGGTTCCTCCAATGTGTGCTGCGCCTCGATCTTGGGCGGCCCCTTCACGAGCAGGTACGCCGGCGCAACGATGTTGCACCCAGCCACGATCACACCGCTCATCCCAGCCGCGACGAGCACCACCATCGCCATTGACTTCTTCATCCCGCGGATCTCCTGCGTGCCCCGGTTCTCAATACAGCGGCGTGCGCTTCTCTTCGTGCGTGTAGAACAACCACGATACACGATCGACCATCCGCCGGGTGAGCTCTGTTCTTACCCCCGCCGCCTGCAGGTCGTTGGGGCCAAGCCCGCTCTGATCCGGGAACTTCACCGTGATCGTCCGACCGAACGCGTGGTCGTCTGGAATCGGAGAGTCCGTCTCGATCACCGAAACGTTCGCCGACGCCACGCCTTCCCAGAGGTACGCGTTCCCGGGATCGTTCAGGCGGAACTCGTACAAGTCCACATAAATCAGCCGCTCCACCCCGCCGAGTTCCTTGGCCAGTTCATCCATCGATTTCGCCGACCACCCCGGGTGTTCGTTCAGGTACTTCACCACCTGAATCGCCGGAACGTACCCGCCCGCGCGGGGCACGTTCCCCGGCTCCGCCAGCCGGTTCGTGATCCGCTCCGTCAGATACTCAACGATCAACGGGTGTTCCGCCTGAATCGAGCGATCCGCCGCGACGACCACCGCGTACGACCGCCCCTCCAGCCGGGTGTACTGAGCCTCGACGTCGTGCGTTCCTTCCTTCTCGATCGTCGCGGCGATGAATCCCGCCGCGGTGCACCCGGCGCACGCGAGGCCGGCGAGAACCACGAGACCGCCGAGGATCAGGCGGCGAACCGGCATGTTGGTGGGAGTCTTCATCGTTGGGTGGCTTCCATTTCGCGGTACATCACTTTGTCCAGGTCATGATCTTGTACACCCACGCCGCCCCAAGGATGAGGCCCGCGACCGTCATTGTTCGGGTCCCGATTCGGCGGGTGATGATCGAGCCGATCCTCGAACCCGTCAACGCCACGTACCCCGCGACCCAGAACGCGCACGCCGAGAATACACACAGCAGCGCCCCAGCCGGCTGTGCCCGAAAAGCCCTCGCAAAGTCCAGGTCCGCCGCATACGCGAACGACGTCGTCATCCCGCAGGTCAGGCACGGCTTCCCGAACCACGCGGCCCACGAGCACGCGGGCAGGCCGAGCTGGCGGTGTGTGCCGTGCCCCGCCGCGGAGGGCTCCAACCACGACGCCAGGCCGAGCACCAGCAGAATCACCCCAGCCAATGCCGCGCACGCCAACCGCGAGGAAACCTCTACGGGGATCGCTCGCATGTGAACCGCAGTCAAGCTTCGCTCGGGCGGCAGGGGTATGGGTTCCGGCATCGCTCACGCCGTTTCGCGGCACGGCCCCAGGAGGTTCAATCGAACTTGAAGACGCCCTTGCGGTATCCGTAGATATACGCCACGACCGTTGTCGCGAGGAAGAAGAAGATCCGGAAGAGCCAGATCAGACCTTCCTGGTTCGGGTACGGGGCGATGTTCGGGAACGACGCGGCCCAGGGGTACAGGAAGATCACCTCGATGTCGAACACGAGGAAGACCATCGCGATGAGGTAGAACCGCACGTTGAACCGCTTGCGGGCCGTGCCCACCGGGTTCATGCCCGACTCGTAGGACTGCCCCTTGATCTTGCCCGGACGACTCGGCCCCAGGGCCCGCGTCAGGATCAGATTCGCGGCAACAAAGCCGACCGCCATCATGATCACGATGCAGATCGGGAGGTACGAGTCGAGTTCGGTCGCGGCAAGCGTCAGGTGCATGATCGGTAGTCTAGCACCCTATTTGACGAGTTCCACCCCGCTCCGCCGGCCGTCCGAACGTCGTTCGCAGGACCCCACCTGCCACTTCGGCAGGCTCCGGGGGTGGTGGGGCGGTGTCCCTGCCAGAAGACTGCCGAACCCGGGCCGGGCACCCCCGTCCTGCGGTTGTTCGGACTGGCACACCGGTTGTTAGCAGGGTTTGCGTGTGAAAGCCGAAGCACGATGCTGTCGGTCCCTCTTGTTGATCCGCAAGACCAGATCTTGGAGCGTTCCATGCCCGCGAAAGAACTCGTCTTTGATGTCGAAGCTCGTCAGGCCCTGCTCGCCGGGGTTGAGAAGCTCGCCAAGGCCGTCAAGGCCACCCTCGGTCCCCGCGGCCGCAACGCCGTGCTCGACAAGTCCTGGGGCGGCCCGACCGTCACCAAGGACGGCGTCTCGGTTGCCGAAGAAATCGAACTCCGCAACAAGGCGGAGGACATGGGCGCTCGCCTGGTGAAGGAAGCCGCCAGCAAGACCAGCGACTCTGCCGGCGACGGCACGACCACCGCGACGGTCCTCGCCGAAGCCCTCTTCCGCGAAGGCCTCCGGCACATCGCCGCGGGTGTTGATCCCAACGCCCTCGTTCGTGGGATGAAGGCGGCGGTCGAAGTGGCGACGGCCGAGATCAGCTCGCTCTCCAGCCCGGTGAAGGGCCGCGGGGACATCGAGAACGTCGCGACCATCTCCGCGAACAACGACCGCGAAGTCGGCAAGATCATGGCCGACGCCTTCGAGAAGGTCGGCAAGGACGGCGTCATCACGGTTGAAGAAGGCAAGGGCCTTGAGACCGAGGTCACCGTCGTGGAAGGCATGCAGTTCGATCGCGGCTACCTGTCGCCGAACTTCGTGACCGACGCCGACTCGATGCGGGTCGAGTTCGACAAGGCACTCGTGCTCATCCACGAGGACAAGATCGACAGCGTGCAGAAGCTCGTCCCGGTGCTCGAGAAGGTCATGGCCGCCAAGAAGCCCCTTCTCATCATCGCCGAGGACGTGACCGGCGAGGCCCTCAGCACGCTCGTCATCAACAAGCTCCGCGGCACCATCCAGGTCTGCGCCGTCAAGGCCCCGGGTTACGGTGATCGTCGCAAGGCCATGCTCGAGGACATCGCGATCCTCACCGGCGCCACCGCGATCATGAAGGACCTCGGCCTCGACATCGAGAAGCTCGAACTCAAGCACCTCGGCATGGCCAAGAAGCTCGAGATCGACGCCGAGAACACCACCGTCATCGAGGGTGCCGGCGAGACCAAGGCCATCCAGGCCCGTATCGCCCAGATCCGCTCTGAGATCGAGAAGACCACCAGCGACTACGACCGCGAGAAGCTCCAGGAGCGCCTCGCCAAGCTCGCCGGCGGTGTGGCTCAGGTCAAGGTCGGCGCGGCATCCGAGGCCGAGCTCAAAGAGAAGAAAGCCCGCATCGAGGACGCGCTCCACGCGACCCGCGCCGCTGTCGCCGAGGGCATCGTCCCCGGTGGTGGCGTCTCGTTCATCCGCGCCCGCAAGGCTATCGAGGCGATGAAGGAATACAAGTCCGTCTTCGGCAAGAACGACGACGCGACCAGCGAGGACGTCGGTCGCGCGAAGTTCGATGTCGCCGCCGGCATCCGCACCGTGTACACCGCCCTTGCCGTCCCGCTCTTCACCATCTCCGAGAACGCGGGGATGAAGGGCAGCGTCGTCGTGAACAAGGTCGCCGAGGGCAAGGGCTCGTTCGGCTTCAACGCCCTGACCCTCGAGTATGGCGACATGCTCAAGGACGGCGTGATCACCCCCGCCAAGGTCGACCGCATGGCGCTCCAGAATGCCGCGAGCGTCGCGACCGTTCTGCTTGCCGCCGACTGCATCGTGACCACCAAGCCCGAGTCCAAGGATGCCAAGGCCCCCGCGGGCGGCGGCATGGGTGGAATGGGCGGCATGGGTGGGATGGGTGGCATGGGCGGAATGGGTGGCATGGGAGGCATGGGTTTCTGATCCCACCCGGGTTCGCTCGCGGGAATACGCATGCTCGAGACCATCCGCGACATCCTGAGCCACATGGACGTGCACATCGCGGAGTTTGCCGCGAAGCACACGTTCGGCGTGTATGCGCTGTTGTTCGGGATCATCTTCGCGGAAACGGGCCTGGTCGTCATGCCCTTTCTTCCTGGCGACTCGCTGCTCTTCACCATCGGTGCGCTGTCCGTGCCAACGGATCAGCGTGAGGCCGTCTTCAACCCCTGGGTCATCTCCGTCACGCTCATCGTGGCGGGCATCATCGGTGACGCGGTGAACTACCACATCGGGAAGTTCATCGGTCCCCGCGTGTTCCGCGGCGAGATGAACGACAAGTGGTGGTCAAAGCTTCTGAACCGCAAGCACCTGGACCGGGCCCACGCGTTCTACGAGAAGCACGGCGGCAAGGCGATTGTGCTCGGCCGCTTCGTCCCCATCGTCCGCACGTTCGTCCCCTTCGTCGCCGGTGCGGGCACGATGAACTACCGCCAGTTCGCGCTGTACAACGTCTTCGGCGCGATCCTGTGGGTGGGCATCTGTGTCGGAGCCGGTGTTCTGTTCGGAAACATCAAGTGGGTCAAGGACAACTTCGAGGGTGTCATCCTCGGCATCATCGTCGTGTCCCTGCTCCCCGTCGTCGTCGAGTTCATCCTGGCGAGACGCCGCGAGGCCGCGGCAACTCGTCCAACTGGTTCCTGACCGCCCCCGCGGGCGGTGGTTCGTCAACGGTCTGATTCGCATCTCAGTGTTCGGAGAAATTACCATGTCAGTCAAGCCGCTGGAAGATCGCGTCCTCGTCAAGCCCATCGAAGCCGAGAGCAAGACCGCCTCCGGTATCTACCTCCCCGAGTCCGCGAAGGAGAAGCCGATCCGCGGCGAAGTCGTCGCCACCGGCCCCGGCAAGCGCCTCGAAAACGGCCAGCGCGGCCAGATGTCCGTCAAGACCGGCGACACCGTCGTCTTCGGCAAGTACGCCGGCACCGAAGTCGAGATCAAGGGCACCAAGCACCTCATCATGCGGGAGAATGAGTTGTTGGGGGTGATGGAGTAAGAAGGGAAGAGGGACTGGGCAATGGGCAATGGGGGAAGAAGCGGTGAGATCCGCTCCTACAAGGATCTAGTAGTATGGCAGCGTGCCTTTGCCCTCGGCGCTGAGATCTATAGGCTCACAGCCGGATTCCCGAACGAAGAGAAGTTTGGTTTGACCTCGCAGTTGCGAAGAGCGTGCTTGTCGATCGCGAGTAACATCGCGGAAGGGTACGGAAGAGGGAGCCGCGCGGAGTACCTTCGGTTCTTGAGGATAGCTCGAGGTTCGCTGTACGAGGTCGAGACACAGATGCTGTTCGCGGTTGAGTTAAAGTTCATCGTCAGGGAACAGTTCGATTCGATCGCGGAGATGATAAACGAGACCGCCCGAGTGCTTTCGGGCCTTATTCGCAGACTTGACGGGAACGAGTAGTCGGGCCCATTGCCCATTGCCCATTCCCCATTGCCTTTGGAGTTCACCATGTCAACCAAGCAGATCATGTTCTCCGATTCCGCCCTCGTCGAAATGAAGAAGGGCGTCGATCGGCTCGCCGATGCCGTCAAGTGCACCATGGGGCCCTCCGGCCGCCATGTGATCATCGAGAAGTCCTTCGGTGGCCCACACGTCACCAAGGACGGCGTCTCCGTCGCCAAGGAAGTCTCACTCCCCGAGCCCTTCCAGGCCATGGGCGCCAAGATGGTCAACGAAGTCGCCAAGAAGACCGCCGACAAGGCCGGTGACGGCACTACCGCCGCCACCGTCCTCGCACAGGCCATCTTCACCGAAGGCCTCCGCCAGGTCGCCGCCGGCGTCAACCCCGTTCAGCTCCAGCGCGGCATCACCAAGGCCGCCGACGCCGTCTCCGAAGCCATCGACGCCATGGCCATCAAGTGCAAGGGCAAGGACGACTACCGCAAGGTCGCCACCGTCTCCGCCAACCACGACGAAAACGTCGGTGAACTCATCGCCGAAGCCATCTCCAAGGTCGGCGCCGACGGCGTCGTCGAGATCGAAGACGGCAAGGGCGCAACCACCACCCTCGACTACGTCGAAGGCATGCAGTTCGACAAGGGCTACCTCTCCCCCTACTTCATGACCGACCCCAAGTCCGCCGAGTGCCTCGTCGAGGACGCCTACATCCTCATGTACGAGAAGAAGATCTCCAACCTCCCCGACCTCCTCCCCCTCCTCAACAAGATCGCCGTCAGCGGCAAGCCCCTCCTCATCATCGCCGAAGAAGTCGAGAACGAGGCCCTCGCCGCGCTCGTCGTCAACCGCCTCCGCGGCACCATCAAGGTCTGCGCCGTCAAGGCCCCCGGCTTCGGCGACCGCCGCAAGGCCCTGCTCGGTGACATCGCCATCCTCACCGGCGGCACGTTCTTCGCCGAAGACCTCGGCCGTCAGATCGAGTCCATCGAACTCGAGGAACTCGGCCGCGCCAAGAAGATCATCGTCACCAAGGACGACACCACGATCATCGAAGGCGCCGGCAAGAAGTCCGAGATCAAGGGCCGCGCCGACCAGATCAAGGCTCAGCACGAGAAGTCCACCAGCGACTACGACCGCGAGAAGCTCATGGAGCGCCTCGCCAAGCTCACCAGCGGCGTGGCGATCGTCTCCGTCGGCGGCGCGACCGAAACCGCCATGAAGGCCACCAAGGACCTCGTCGACGACGCCCTCAAGTCCACGCGCGCCGCCGCGAAGGACGGCTACGTCCCCGGTGGTGGTGTCGCCCTCCTGCGGACTCAGGACGCGATCCTCGCCGCGAAGAAGAAGGCCAAGAACGACGACGAGAAGCTCGGCTTCGACATCGTCCTCCGCGCCGTCGAGGCCCCCTGCCGTCAGATCGCCGAGAACGCCGGCTTCGACGGTGATGTGGTCGTTGAGAAGGTCAAGGAACTCAAGGGCAACAACGGCTTCAACGCCGCCACCGGCGAGTACCTCGACCTCGTGAAGGCCGGCATCCTCGATGCCGCGCTTGTCGCCAAGACGGCCCTC
>JBIKMF010000052.1:0-15620 GCA_044359425.1 Phycisphaerales bacterium | reverse complement strand
ATATTGCGGCCCAACGCAACGGAAGACCAAGTGTCCTCACTGCGGAAAGACGGTTCGCAAGATCGGATTGACGGACCACGTGCGAGCCAAGCATCCTAATGCGACATAGGGGCTGATCCACCAGCGGATCTACTCGATCGGAACCGACGAAGTGGCCGACAGATTCGCTTGTGGAGTGACCAAGGGTTCGCCGTTCTCAACTTAACCGATCAGCGCGTTGGTGGTGATTCTGTCGCGGTCTGAGAGACTTGGCAATGACGCCATCGCCGCGGCGAGGGGGAGCAGGGCCTCGTCGGTGTAGGTCTGCGCGGTGAGACGTATGTCTCGGTGGCGCATGATCCGCTGCGCGACAGCCATCGGCACGCTCGACGCGGCGAGCATGGTCGCCAGCGAGTGGCGGAGGCTGTGGAGGACGACACGGCGGCCTCGCTCGTCTACCTCTTTGATCTTGGCGGCGGCGAGGTCCCCGCGGAAGAGTTCCATCGACGGGATGGCGTCGAAGACCAGCTCGGAGGCGTCGGCCTTGCCCCTTCGACGGACGAGCGTTTCGGCGAGCGACGGGATCAGGGGGACGCTCTCGGGTTCGCCGCTCTTGGTGATCGCGGCTGGGAGTTCCATGCGTGGGTTCACGCAGTCGAGATGCATGTCCATCCAGCAGATCTGGGCGGCCTCGGCGCGGCGGAGGCCGGTGAGGACGAGGAACTCGTAGACGACGGCGCGGTCGGGGGGTGCCGCGGCAATCAGGGCACGGCACTCGGCGACGGAGAGTGCCCGGCGGGTCTTGGGGCGTTTGTCGGCGGTCTTCGGCACGGCTTGGCACGGGTTGGCCTCGAGCCGCGTGGAGCGGACGCACCAGGCGAAGAAGGCGGAGAGGTCGGCGAGGTGGCCGTTGACGGTCTTGGGGGTGAGGCCGCGTTTGGCGAGGGAGCTGAGGTAGCGGAGGATGGAGTCGGGGGTGCAGTCGAGTAGGCGCTGCCAGCCGAGGGCCTCGGCTGCGAGGCTGAGGCGGCGGCCGATGGTGTAGGCGTACATGTTGTCGCGGCCCTTGCGGGCGAGTTCTTCGGCGTACGCCTCGAACTGCTTGGTGATGGGGCGTTTGGCTTCGCGGGGGTCGGCGCGGAGGACGCCAGCGCGGATGCGTTCGACGGCGGAGAGGGCGTCGGCGAGGTATTTCTGTGCAACGGACTTGTCGGCGGCGACGACCTTACGGATGCGTCTGCCCAACTCGTCGGTGTAGTCGATGCCCCATCGGTCGCCGCGTTTGAAGAGTCTGCCCATGATCGTCGAACTCCAAAGCCCGGCCATCCCGGGCGAGATCCCCCGATGGGAGATCACTGGCTGCGAGTGCCGCGAATCCAAGAGAGCGGTGGAAACAGTCTTGATGCGAAGCGGGGTCAGGGCGCGCCGCCCCGAGCGATGAGGCGTTCGATGGAGGCGCGGGTGACGCGGGAGGCGCGGCCCACGACGAACTTGTCGAGGTCGCCGGTAGCGAGCAGCCGCCAGACCTGGCGCTTCGAGATGACGAGCATGGCGGCGGCGTTGGCGATGGTGAGGAGCGGTGGGGGGGCGACGAGTTCGCGGAGACGCTCGATGTCCCCGGCGGCGGCGGCGGCGAGGAGGTGGGCAGAGAGCTGGTCGGGTTTGCCGGTGCTGGGCTGGTGCGTGGTCACAGGAACTCCTTCGCGGACTGGCCGGGGCGGAGGCGCTGCACGTGAGCGACAGAAGAGCCGGGGAACAGGCGGAGTGCGTGGGCGACGAGTGCTTGGCCGCACGGGGGCACCCCGGCGTCGGCGGCGGCCTTGTTGAACGGGTCGGCAGGGACGGCCCACGACGGATCGTGGGCCAAGGCTTCGCCAACGGCGACGAGCCAGGCCGGTGAACCGGGGTGCGTGGGCATCTCGAGGCCGTCGGCGACGGCGAGTCGTTCGGTGAAGATGTCGGCGGCGTCGGGGGTGGGGGCGAAGTTGGTTGCGAGGAGTTGGAGGAGGGCGGGCTTGCAGGTCGCGAGGGCAACCGAGAGGTCGGGCGATAGGGTGCGCGGGCGGTGGAGGAGGATGTTGGGGTCAGCGGGATGGCGTGCGCACTCCACCCGGCTGTGTCCGAGCTTGAGGATGGCGGCGGGGACGGACTGATGCGGGTTCACGACTGGCCCCATTCCGTCTCGTC
This sequence comes from Phycisphaerales bacterium, assembly GCA_044359425.1. Taxonomy (GTDB): domain Bacteria; phylum Planctomycetota; class Phycisphaerae; order Phycisphaerales; family UBA1924; genus JBEIUO01. The sequence goes on along the minus strand of JBIKMF010000052.1, from coordinate 13,454 downwards.
AGTAGGTGCGGGGGTTTGGGGGCCGCTACCGCCCGAACAGCCCGACAGCCCAAAATCGCTGTTCTGAGGGTTTGCGGAGCGGTCTGATGCCGGGCTGTGGGGCGGGGCGGTCGGGCCGTTGGAGCCCCCAACAGCCCGATGCTGGTGGCCGCTTCCGGCGTCGGCAGGGGCGGTTTTGGGCTGTTGGGCTGTCTGGGCTGTTGTGCGGAACACAAACACGCGAGTCTTGTCGCGTTCGACGGGCAGCGTCACCTCGATGCCGATCACCCGGAGCGAAGGGGCGAGCCTTCGCACCTTCCCGCCCAGCGCGCGGGGAGACTTGGGCCAGTCGCGGCGTGCTTCGTCCGGTCGCAGTTCGCTCTGGAGTTCGCGCATCGTGCCCGTCCACTCGCCTCTGCTGCTGATGAAGCGCTTGATCGCCTCGCCGACGATGTCGGCATCCAGCACGTCGTCGGCGATGCGCTCCTCCTGGCCCGCGAAGAGGTCAAAGCTGCTGGTGCCGATGCACGCATCCATCGCCGCGAGGACGCGAGCGAAGTCCGCCATCCGCGGGAGACGGCCCGGTGTGGTCGTCGGAAGCCGCCGCATGACGCGCGCAGCCAGGGTGAGAAGCCCGCCGAACAAAGCGGGGTGGGCTTGGCGGAACGCGGTTTCAAGTGCGTGCTCCCCGAGGCGGCGGTCCTTGGAGATCTCCCCCAGGTCCACCAGCACGAGGCGGTCGCCGAGGTCACCGCGGAGCGAACCCGCATCAATCGAGGTCAGCGCGACCAGACGCCGGAACGAGAGGACGGCCACGGACCCGTTGGTGTAGAGCGAGCGGCGCAGCAGGCCGTCGCCCGTGACCGCCTTGCACAGCGCGTCCGACCACCAAGCTGGGATGTGGCTCACGTTGTCGATTACGGCGGCGTAGGAAGCCGCGAGCGTGATCGCCCACGTCTCCGGGTCGGTCGGCTGCGACCGAACAGGCGCGGAGGAGGGATCGAAGACGCCGCAGACGAACTTCGCTGCGCAGGTCTTTCCGGAGCCGTGCTGACCGCCGAACATCAGGATCGGGTGGCCGATCTCCGGGATCAGGGCCGCGACCATCCAACCCAGCAGCAGCGGCCACGTCTGGTCCGTCACGTTCAACAACTGGCGGAGCGACTGGATGTTGCCCGCGGGGTCCGGCAACGGCAGCTGCATGGTCAACGCGGTGCGGCGGAAGACGATCGGTGAACGGGCTTCGACACGCCAGGTCCCGTTCTCGATCACGACGGCTGCGCCGTCCGTGGTTCCAAGATCGATCACAACCGCCGACGCGGCCCTCCCGACCCGGATTGCGATCGTCTCGCGCGGGAGGTCGTGGGCTTCGCCCGCGAGCGTCAGCACCGCGGTTCCCAGCGCGTTCGTGGACGGCGGTTTCCCGTAGTTGCGGCGGTACAGTTTCGAGAGGACAGCCTTCACGTCCGAGGTGCCCGCCTCGAGCATGATGGCGACGTTCGCTCCGTCGCGGCGGACGACGAAGGACTCGCCCGTGTCGGCGATCCCGAGGCGGAAGTAGTGGTGCGCGAGCTGGATCAGCGTCTCCGCCTGACTCTCGGGCTGCGGATCTTCCTCCTCTTCTTCGCTTGCTTCCCGGCCGGGCGCGGCTTCGGGGTCGCCGGTGCCGGTCGCGTCATCTGAGGCTGGTCGTGCCTGCGCGCGAGACTTGTTGTCCGGCACGCGCGGCTCGCTCGCTCCGGCCTCCATCCCCGACTTCAGGGTGCTTGCGATCTCCGCTGATGTCAACCCGCACGCCAGCGCGGCCTCGCCGAGGGCGTTCACGGCGACGTGATGGTCGACCTGATCTCCGGCCACCAGCTGGCCGATGCTGAACGCCGCGGAGTTGAGAGCGTTGTTGCGGCCCCCTTCCTCGGCGGCTGCCAGCGTGTCGCATTCTCGCTGCAAGGCACTCCGCCCGTAGGGAGTCCCTCCGAAATGGATCGTCGTGGCACGAACCGCCTTCGACTTCACGGGCGCGACGGAACACCGGTTCCGGTTGATCAACTCCACCAGCCACTCGGGGGCTGCGGCGATCGGAACCTGGTCCGGATCGCAGCCGTCGCGCCAGGCGTAGCGTTTCCCGCTCGAGTGCACACTGCTTGCCGCGACGACCGCGCCGTTGGTGGTCTTGAAGTCCAGGCCCTTCACGATCTCACCGTTCTTCGCCTTCTCCAGGCCGTCGAGCCTGAAATAGAAATGCTGTCCGCTCCCTCCCGTCTCCACGGTGACGGTCGGAGGCAAAGGGCCGTGCTGTTGGATCAACTCACCCAGTGCCCGGTCTCCACCGGAACGGGGATCAAGATCAAGCACCACGAACCCGCTCGGAGTTCCGGTTGCGATGCCGATGTTGGCGTCGGGCCACCTCTGCCACCACTTGCGGATCGTCGCCTCGTCGGTGGTTGCGTCTTTGACCCCGTGCTTCGTCCAGGGGTGCTTGCCGACGTGCGAGCATTCCACCTTACCGCAGGAGCAGCGCGTTCCCGACTCCGTCTGGCGGGCAGTGTGGACTGGGAAGACATGCCAGCCTCGGGCGGCGTAGTCCAATGCGCAGTTGAGAACGCTGATGGAGTTCTCGTTCACTTCGCTCCCTCCGATCCGTCCGCGGGAGGCTGGGCAGGCTCAGAGACTTCGTTCTTTGGACTCACCGTGGACGCGATCGCAGCATCCTTGAGGAACCCGACAATCCACTCCGCATGCTGGTGCCACTCCGGATCGCACATGGCCTGCGAGAAGATCGGATCACCGATCGGCCAGGAGTCGTTCGGGAGGCCCGCCAGCAGTCCGGGGTGAAGTTCGTTGACCAGTCGCTCCAGCACGTCGTGCTTGCGTTCCAGATTTGCGGCGTGGAGCCGCAACCACGCGAGGTACTTCGGCGACTTCTGGGCCAGTTCGGCAAGCTCAACCTCCCACGCATCGTAAAGCGTGGCCTCGGCTGCAAAGTCCGACTCCATTGAGGCGTAGATCTGCTTCAACTCGAAATTGATGTCGATACTCATGGTAACACTCCTGTTGTTCTGTTGGTCGCAGATGCTTCGACTCCTGCAGCGGAGAGACGCGCGACCACATCGCCTCACCGCACGTTGTTCGAATGATGTGGTGATGCTCACGACCTCTAGTCGGGGTGGCAGTTCGTTTCGCTGGCTGCGTCCGGGCGGTCGTAAAGCTCGGACATGTAAGACCCCCAACGCGAGCGGGCCATCCTGGTGAGGAACCCGACTTCGGGGTCAGAAGCTGCCGACGGCTTGCGCGCCAACTCGTGGAGGAGTTCGAGTTCGCGGCTCAGGTTGGCAACCTTCTGATCCAGCCATGCCAGATAGCGCGGGGAACTCTGCTTCAGCGCCTCGACCTCGGCCTCCCACTCACGAGCAAGCTCGGCCTCCGTAGCCTGCTGGGCCGCCAGGGAGGCGCAGAACGTGTTCCATGTGCACTTCGGATGGCCGCATGAACATTCGACGCCGAAAGCGGTCGCAGTCGGCGCATGTGCAGGGAAAGCGGAACCGCAGTGAAACGCGGCTTGCAGGTCTTCACGGACGGGATCGGATTTGCTGTTTTGTTCCACTGAGTGACTCCAAGCGAGTGCGACATGCACTGCTGGGAGGCAGTAGATCAAGATCGTCGAGTGGATAGGGAAATCGCTGTTTCGCCTTTGTTTCACGGCGAAAACGTACGTGAGACGATGTTTCAATCAGATATAGAGGTGGTCCGGCGGGTTAGGGCGGCGGAAAATTCTTGTCCGCCCATGTTGTGAAGCCCCCACGCAAGCGAGGATACATAGCCCTTATGGCCTCAAACTCCGCCGAGTAGTGTCGTTTCTTCCCGTGAATAATGTGACCGCGTGCCTCCAGAGCTTTCTTCATGCGATCCGCGCGCGTACCGAGTTGCTTGGCAGCGGCAGCGAGGGGGATTAATCGCAGTGGTTTTGGACTCCCTGCCCCGATCTGGAGCTTCGCCAATTCGACGCCCAGTGCCTTGGTGATGTTGTCCGCCGCGCGGCAGGCAGCCTCTGTTGCGATCTTCGATGGTGTAGGACTTCCCTCCTTGGCAGTCGTTTCCGCGATTTCGCGCTGAGCGGCACCTCTGTTTCGCTCTCGTTCCGCGTGCAGTAGCAGGTAGACCGACCGAAAGTCCTCGTCCCATTCCGCCGACCAGAATGAGCGGGCTTCGCGCGAAGCCACGAAGCGGTGTCCCCATCGAATCGCGTCTCTCGCTAGCGTCTCGCTCAAGTAGGGAAGCGCGATGTTCACGGACAGCCAGAAGTCATCGATTGGACGGCTCAAGGTGGCACGCTCATCGCGTGCACAATTCTCGAACCCGCCCGTCTCCATGCCCAGAAACGCCCACCTATGGGTTCGTTCGTCAGCGTCCTTCCACGCAACCCGCATCGCCTCCATGGTTATCATCACTTTGCCAATGAGGTGTGAGGGCCACACTGGGTCGTCAGCAGCAACGCACGGAGCCTTGGACTTCGACTTTGCCAACTGGGTTCCACCTCGACACTTGCAGGTTCATCAAGTGGATGCGCATCGCTGGAATCGTCGTCCCGCTGTTTGACCCGGCCCGGTCCGGTGGCGGAACGATGGAGAGGAAGCACCGCACCCGCCCATGATACTCGGGACACGCCGATCCGAGTCTGTGGCTACCCCTACGCCCCAGACTGGTACACACGGCAGTCGGTGGCAGGGGAACGCGGCATGGGTTCAGTGTTTGGACGGGTTCCAGAAGCGCCGGATGTTGAGGGAGTTGGTGGCGCGCGTGCACATCGAGGCGGACCAGCCGGGGTTGGTGCTGCCGCGCGACGTTAGGTGCCAGATCGGGCGCAAGGGCGGCGAGGGCTGCGGGTGGGGCGCATCCGGCTGCGGCTAAGTCTGGAGGGCGGGTAGGCGGGCGCGTGTGACGCGCCGGTGCAGGTGGTGTCGCGACAGCGTCCTGCGGGACGCAGAGCCGGCGGGGCGGGCTAGATACCGCGCGAGTGGTAACGCCTCAGAGTGTCAGCCCCAGCACGCTGGGTGATCAGAAGCATCACTTCGAACGCCTCTGCCCCACTCCTGTTCACGGGTCGCCAGGGCAGGAACCCGCTCCAAGTCAGTTCTTCGGGCTTGACCTGGTGGCAGGCCCCATGCCACACTGCCGGGATGCACCTCGGCAAGTCTCAAAGCGATCCGCGTCACTCACCGGCCCTGCACCGGACGGCGTTAGCGTCGGCGTGTGTGGCGTTTATGTGGCTGTGGGCACCCCACAAGGTCCTAGGGCAGCCCTCGTTTCAGGAGATGGTCTTACCCACAGGGCTGAACGCGGCGGCCACCGGAGTGTCCGAGTCAGGCAATGTTGCAGTAGGATGGAGTACCTACGGCTGGAGCTTCGGACAGCTTCGAGCGTTCCGATGGACTTCCTCCGGCGGCATCGAGAACCTCGGCGGCCTGCCAGACATGCCCAACTCCCGCGCGACAGGGGTAAGCGAAGACGGAGACATTGTCGTGGGCTACGCGTCAGGAAATGCCGGAGCGCTTGCTTTCCGATGGACGCCCTCTTTGGGAGTGCAGAGTTTGGGGGTTCTGCCGAGTTTTACGCATTCCTATGCCCTTGCAGTTAGTGGAGACGGCACCACGGTCGTCGGGTCGTCTCAAGGTCCCGGCGGCTTTCAAAGTGCGTTCCGATGGACAGATGCCGCCGGCATGCTCCCCCTTATTCCGGCGTCGCAAACCACTCCGCAATCCACAGCTCGCGCGGTTAACCGAGATGGCACCGTTGTGGTCGGCAGCATGTCCACCCTTTCCGGTGAGCGAGCCTTTCGCTGGACCCCCTCAGGTGGCGTGGTGGACATGGGATTGCCGGTCGGAGCAACTGAAGCGGCGGGTTCCGCAGTCAGCGACGATGGCGACACAGTGGCGGGGTGGGCTGTGTACCCCGGGGCAGACCGACCACAAAGAGCATTCAGGTGGCGGCAGGAGACGGGGTTTGAAGATGTGGGATGTTTGCCCGGAATGACCGAGCCTCGTGTGACGGCAATCACCGCCGACGGCGTCCTGGCGATCGGCTACTGCATTTCGGCAGGCGGTGGCACTCGCGGCTTCGCGTGGAGTTCGGTGGGGGGTATGGTGAGCCTGGACTCATTTGTCGAGGGACTGGGGCTCGACCTCCAGGGAAGATCGCTGGCTGGAGCGTTTGATATAACTGAAAATGGCACATCGATCGCCACCCGATCTAATGACGCAATTGTGATTAGAGGACTTCCGCCGGCTTGCTCTCGCCCGATCATACTTCTACAACCGTCTGACACTTGGGTTGCCCCTTCCACTTCGCTCACGTTCTTGTGCGACGCTGTAGGACAAGATGTGGTACAGCAATGGACTCGCAACGGCTCGTTGCTTGTGGACAGCGAACGAGTTAGTGGCTCACGTTCCAGCATGCTGGTGATCGCTGGCTTTGGGGCAGCGGATCAAGGGACTTATCAATGCGTCGTGTCCAACTCGTGCGACACAGAGGTGAGCGATTCAGTTCAGGCATCATGTCGCGGCCGTGTGCTCGTCGAACCATCCGGCGCAGCCGTGCGCGCAGGCACGAGGGTGGTCCTGCCGGCTGGAGTTTCTGTTGGTGGTGCCACGACCTACCGCTGGAAGAAGGACGGCATCAATCTCTTTAACGCCGGAGCGTACGCGGGCGTGACGACGCCGACGCTTACGATCCATGCCAACGACCCGAGCCAGTCGGGCTCGTACACGCTCGCGATCACAAACCCCTGCGGCGTGACGACGACGATCCCAGCGGTCGTCGAAGTCTCCTGCGCGGCGGACTGGAATGGGGACGGTGGCGTTGACGGCGACGACGTGATCCTGTTCTTCCAGCAGTGGGATGAGAACAACAGCGAGGCGGACTTCACGGGAGATGGGTCGGTTGACGGGGACGATGTGATCGGGTTCTTTGAGCGGTGGGATGCGGGCTGCTGAGCTTCGGCGTTCGCCGGTGTGTACGGCTTCAAGCCGTGGGCGTAGCCAGCGGTACTCGTAGGTGAGGGAGTGCAGAGGGGTGTCCCATCCCGCTATCTCTCCCAGCATGGTGCCGTTGGAAGCCAGGCAGTCGGGGCTGCTGAGCGTGCCGGACGCTGCGGACGACCTCTCGATTGGCCACCGGAGCCTTTGGTCGATCACCGCCCCCCGCTGCCCGATCCCGGCGATCAAGTTCGGACGCACCGTGCGGTCCTAGGCGCAGGACCCGGCCCGCTCTCGTTCAAGCTTGCGAGCGTCGAAGTACAAGCCGTCTGTGTTCGTTGCCCAGCGGTGGCAACGCGGGGGTCATGAATACCTCCCCGTTGTCGTGCAGTAGCACGTTGTAGACTCCGAAATCCGGGACACCGCGAGGAGCGGTGTACGCCCAGGCGATGACTCCGCGAGTGTACAGATTGCGGTCTATCACCAGATTCCCCTCCCAAACATACTCGTGGCCCTTCAGGTTGTGCTTCGCGCGGAGGCGAAGTACATCCGGCTTCCAACGGCTTGGCCTTGTGATTGCTACCGTGCAATTCTGCGGGTCGCGGACTAGCCCAGATGGGTCGGGGACAAACTGCTCCCAATCGCCGCAGTACTTGCTCGTGTGTGACGCAAGTCGCCATTGGTCCTTTGCCCAGAGCAATAACACCGCGACGATCGACGCCAACAGGCTGAGCAAGAACGGCAGCCCAACCGTGTCCCAAGTTAACGTGATGGCACCTGCGAAAGCTTGCATGGGAAATAATGGTAGCATCGTCCCAACCCATCTTACTTGGTACTCGCGACAAAGCGGGTAACCTCTCCGCCCCCCGGGGTCGGAGCGGTGGAGCGAACTGGCTGGGCTGGGTCTTTATGATGCCGACCCGGGCACAAACTCTGCCAACGACGGCCAGATGTCGGGCATCACTGCATTAAGTTCGGATGCCCTCATGAGTTCGTCGAAGAGGGCTTTCGCCGAAATCGAATCAGGGTCACCGTTGTCCCGCGTGCGACTCCAGAGCATCGTCGCCCTGAAGGCGGCGCAGGTGAGCGACCTTACCCTGTCGAGCACATGGGGTTCTGCCTCGATCGACCTGCCGTGCACGAACGCAGATCGTTGCCCGTAGAGTTTCTTGATCGCCGTGATGCCTGCGGGGCGTTGGCGTGGATCGGGCAAGAGTAAGGTGGTCGCGTTCCTCGTGATAGATCCCATGATTCCTTCCGGCCCGTCTGTGCTGAGTAGCGCCTCTAGCGCGGTGAACAGCAGTGCGACGCCGTTTGCGGGATAGGGCGCGTGGTAGGCTTGGACGATTGCGTGGAGCGAGTTCTGCAGCCGACGCCGTATCGAGCCCTTGCCGGACGGTTCGGTCAGCACCAGGTGCATGCACACACGCAGGGTTTCCAATTCCTGCGACTGCAACCAGCCGAAGGCTGCCTTGTACTCTTCCGGCGTCAGGGGCTTCTGTACTCGTACTCCAGACTGGATCAGCCCACGGATGAACTCAGATGGCGGCTGAGTCGGCCCATTCTGTTGCTTGGTCGGAGCAGGACTGCTGGGAGAAGCCGACGGAATGCCCAAGACGCCTAGGGGTGCGCCGGGAACTCGTTCCCGTGTCGCGCCAAGTGTCTCCAAGAGCGGCGGGAGGAACCACTTGACGCGATTGCAGAACTCGACGAACGCACCCTCGGAGACTCCCTCGCCGCAGGCACGCAGCGTGAACGCGGGGTCAGCGGCTTCCGCTCCTATCCCGTCCAACGCCACCCGGTGGGGGACGTACTGCAGTTGGACGCTGCCGGATGCGCCGGGTTTCCAGATGGTTGTTGCAGAAGGGCAGCTCACCGTGTCGAGCCAGCTGAAAAGATGCGTCCGCCACTTCGGCTGCAGCGGCAGCAGTCTTGTCCAAGAGCGCGGGTTCCAGCAACAGCCTGGCTCCATTTCCGTGTGGGGGCTGAGGACGCAGAGTTCGAGCATGGTTCGCAGTTGCACGCCCCGGGCTTCGGGGGAGGGAAGTTCTGAGTGGACGGCGACCCAAACGGCTCTGAATATCTCGTCTGGGGTGCAGAACACTTCGACGCCCGCGGCTCTCTGAAGGTACTCCTGGATCTTGTCAAAGCCCTCCGTGCAGTTGCACGCCAACTCGGGGTTCACCGTCCGTTGGTGGTCGAGCGCCATGCGGGCATGGTCCAGCTTCTGGATCACTTCGACCGACTGGGCAACCTCGAAGAACGCGTGTCGGATGTGCATGGGGTTCTCCGTTGTCGATGGTCGCGGTAGGAGGCGGGACGCCCCGGGGACCGGTTGCACCAGTGTATGTGCCGTCGGTGCAGAGAGCCGCCGCCATCCCTATAGCCACGGCCCGGTGTCGGTTTACGCCTCCTCCTGTACACCGTACTTCAGGTCAGTCGTGTCCGCCTACCAATACATCGTGAGAACCGATGGATCGTGGCAAATGGAGTAGTCGTGTCTATGATTCCACGCGGACGCTACCGGAGCCTCCGCTGACCAACGGGCCTTGCAGGGGGATCGAACATGATGATCGAGACGCGACCGATCGGGTCGGTCAAGCCGTACGAACGCAACCCGCGGAAGAACGACCAGGCGGTGGACGCCGTGGCAAAGTCGCTGGCCGAGTTCGGCTTCCGGCAGCCCATCGTCGTAGACGGCGACGGCGTCGTCGTCGTCGGGCACACGAGGCTGAAGGCGGCCCAGAAGCTGGGGCTCGCCAGCGTCCCCGTACACGTGGCCAGGGACCTCACGCCCGAGCAGGCCAAGGCGTACCGGCTCGCCGACAACCGCTCGGGCGAGATCGCCGAGTGGGACGGCGAACTGCTGCCCATCGAGCTGGCGGAGCTGAAGGACCTCGGCGTTGACCTGTCGCTCCTCGGTTGGTCGCCGGAAGAACTCGCGGAGATTGCAGCGGTCGGCAACCCCGGCCTGACCGATCCGGACGACGTGCCAGCGCCGCCCGACGAAGCGACGACGCGGCCCGGTGACATCTGGACGCTCGGCAACCACCGCCTGATGTGCGGCGACAGCAGCAAGGCGGAGGACCTCGACCGGCTGCTGGCGGGAGCCAAGATCCACCTCGTGAACACAGACCCGCCGTACAACGTGAAGGTCGAGCCCCGCAGCAACAACGCGATCGTCGCGGGCCTGAGTTCCTTCGCTCTGCCGGACAAGGCCGACCAGCACGACCAGCAGTCCGCTGACCTCAACCGCTACCCCGAGAAGAGCCGCGCCACGCACAAGAAGCTGCGTGCGAAGGACAGGCCGCTGATGAACGACTTCGTCAGCGACGAAGCGTTCGACCAGATGCTCGACGCTTGGTTCGGCAACATCGCTCGCGTCCTGGTCCCGGGCGGGTGCTTCTACATCTGGGGCGGCTACGCGAACTGCGGGAACTACCCGCCGGTCCTGAAGCGCCACGAACTCTACTTCGCTCAAGCGATCATCTGGGACAAGCAGCATCCGGTGCTGACCCGCAAGGACTTCATGGGCGCGCATGAGTGGTGCTTCTACGGCTGGCGCGAGGGGGCGGGCCACAACTTCTACGGGCCCAGCAACGTGCCCGACCTGTGGCACATCAAGAAGGTCAACCCGCAGAGCATGGTCCACCTCACCGAGAAGCCGGTCGAGCTGGCTGCGAGGGCGATCAGCTACTCGTCGCGTGCGGGTGAGAACGTGCTGGACCTCTTCGGCGGGAGCGGTTCGACGCTGATGGCGTGCGAGCAGCAGGGGCGTCGCGGGTTCCTCATGGAACTCGACCCGCTCTACTGCGATGTCATCGTGCAGCGCTGGGAGAAGTTCACGGGCCACAAGGCGGAGCGGACGGGAGCCACTGAGAACACCCCCGCGTCGGCGGGGGCGTAAAGGGAGGGGGTGCGTCGTGAAGGACTCAGACGCCTTTACCCGGAACGAACACCCCTCGCTCGTGCTTCTTGAAGCGGGCCTTGTCCCCCTTCGCGGCAATCTCTCGGATGATCGCGGCGTAGAGCGTGGCCTCGGGGGTCTTGCCGCCGGGGCTCTTCCAGAGTCCCTTGGCCTCCATCGCGGCGATCATCTCGGTGGCCCGCATGGGGACGCTGCTGGCGGCGAGGACCTGCGCGGCAGCGTCGAGGGCGCTGATCCGCTTGGCCCCCTCCACTTGCTTCGCGGGCTTCGGTGCCTTCGCAGGCTTGGGTTCCTTCGCGGGCTTTGGCGCTTTGGCCGCTGCGGGCTTCTTGCCCTTTGCCACCTTCTCAACCTCCGCGGTGTTGGCGAGTTCCTTCGGGGTCGGCGCTTCGTGGTCCTGGCGTTCCTGCTTACCCCCTCCCCCACCCCCTCCGACTTCGCCCCGGAGCCGCTGGGCACTCTTGATCCGCACGCCCCGGTTGGTCTTGGTGTTGGTGCCGACCCAGCCGGTGTGCTTGTCCCCGGACCACTTCTCGCCGGTGATCTTCACCGGCACGATGTCGCCGCTGACCTTCATCGCGTAGACCTTGCCGACCTGCACTTCGTCCTTCTTCATGGTCATCTCCTACGGAACGCCGGTGGCGGAGTGCCCCGGCAAAGCGTGCCTCGCGCGGTTCCCCGCGCGGGCCCGTGCGTCTTACTTCGCCTCCTTCCCCCCCTTCCCCTCCATCCCCGCCTCGTACCCAGCCTCGAAGGCCATCTCGATCGCGCGGCGGATCGAGGCGACGCTCAGGTCGTGAAAGTCGAGGCTGTCGCGGTTGCGGGTGTCGAGCGTCTCGAGGTCCAGAACCTTGCGGATCTGTTCCGTCGCGCGGGCGAGGGCGGCGTTCTTCGTTCTGTCGTTCTTCGTGGTCATCTGCGTGTTCTCCGTTGGCGGGTTTCTGCCCCGCGTTGGACACATGAAGCCATGCACGGGTACGACATGCAAGGCGAAACGGCTTGTTTTGCAGCGGTTCCCGCACTTCAAGGACAAGGCCTTGAGCAACGCGGAACGGGCGGAGGGGGCGGCGTTGGGGGAGCCGAGCTGCCCGCGGCTGCGTGCACGACGTTGGCCCACGACGGGGGCCTTGGCGGGCGGGGGGCGACGGGGCGGGTCAGCGGGCCTACGCCCACGGGCGGTCGTGGCGGGGGTGGAGGGGGTGGAGGGGGTGGCGTGGACAGGACTCTCCCTGGTGTTGGCATCCAAGGGGACGGCCTTGCCAGACGAGAACCGCCCGCGTGCGGCGGGCGGCGTCCCGGTTTGGTTGGCGGGGGCGGGTCAGTCGTCCTGCGACCCGAACCGGCTCTGGTGGATCGTGATCTGGAACTCGTCCCCGCTGCCCGTGCGGATCACCAGCCCCTCGTCGTTCGTCAGCATCATCACGTCGTCGTACGTGACCACCCCGGCGATGTCGTCGGTGTCGCTGACCATGTCGCGTGCGATGTCCGCGAGTTCGATGTCGTCGTCGTCGCCTTCCACCGCGTCGCGGGCGTCGAGGAGGTTCTCGAAGATCCGCTGCAGAAGGTCCTGAAGGTCGTTGGTCGTCATGGCGTCGTCCTTTGTGTTCCGCGTGCCCCTATTGGCCCGCGTTGGACACATGAAGGCCTCCATCACGGGGACATGCAAGGCATCGCGGCGGATTCGGGCGACGCGCCCGCAGATCAAGGTGATGTCCTGATCATCGCCCGCGGCCAAGGACATCGCCTTGATTCGCGGAACATGCGGCCAGAAGAAGATCTTCCGCTTGCATCTGGTAGCGGTGCGTGGCTTCATGTGTGCAACGCGGGCGGGTTCGTAACGCTCCCCGCCACGCACCACGAAGGAGAACGCGACCATGAACGAGAGCCAGCAGAACCCGGACACGATGGACGAAGGCGAGATGCTCGACACGCTCAAGATCCTCAAGCGGACCGGACGCTTGGTCGGGGGCGTCTGGGTGACGGGCACGATGGCGGGCCACCGCTTCGACGCCCTGGTCTTCCCGCAGCACGCGGAGGTCGAGTCGTACGAACTCGGCAAGAGCAAGATCAGCAAGCTCTGGATCAAGAACACCGCGACTGGGGAAACGGTGGTGAACTTCGACCGGGGCTGGGACATCGAACCCACGACCCTCGCCGCCCGCAAGATCGTGGACCTGCTGTGTGCGGGTCTGGCGGACACGATCTTCTCCCGGTAACCCCCCCTCCAGCAACGCGCGACGCCCTCCGCAACCGGGGGGCGTTGCTCCGGTTGGAGGGGTTGGAGGGGTCGGAGGGGGAGGGGGAACGATGAACGCCTACACCGAGGGCCTCACCCCGCAGCAGGACGCAGCGATCCTCGCCTTGCTTAGCGAGCCGACCATCGCCAAGGCAGCGGAGAAGGCACAGGTCGGGGAGCGGACGCTGTACCGCTGGCTCGACGACGAGGCGTTCGCGCGTGCGTATCGCAAGGCCAGGCGCGAGGCGTTCTCCCAGGCGATCACGATGACGCAGCGGTACGCGCCGATGGCGATCCAGCAGCTGGCGCGGGTGATGCAGGACCCCGCCACGGCGTCGGCGGC
>JBIKMF010000355.1:0-4373 GCA_044359425.1 Phycisphaerales bacterium | reverse complement strand
AAGGAAGGACTCGAAGTCACCGCGGACCGCGAAACCCTCGCCCGCATGAGCTTCCAGAAGTTCTTCCGCTCCTACCCCTTCCTCTGCGGCATGACCGGCACCGCCGCCGACGCCGTCGCCGAACTCGAAGGCGTGTACGAACGCCCCGTCACCGTCATCCCCACCAACAAGCCCGTCATCCGCGAAGCCCGCCCCACCCGCATCTTCGCCACCCAGCGCGAGAAGTGGGACGCCATCGTCGAGAGCATCGCAGAGGTCAACAAGCAAGGCCGCCCCTCCCTCGTCGGCACCCGCTCCATCGCCGCCAGCGAACTCCTCTCCCGCCTCCTCACCGAACGCTCCATCCCTCACCAGGTTCTCAACGCCAACTTCGATAAGGAAGAGGCCGAGCTCATCTCCCGCGCCGGCAAGGGCGCAATCCCCAACCCCTCCAGCCCCTTCCCCACCGACGCCGCCGTCACCGTCGCCACCAACATGGCCGGTCGCGGCACCGACATCCTCCTCGACCTCGCCGCGCGACGCGCCGGCGGCCTTCACGTCATCCTCACCGAGATGCACGGCGCCAAGCGCGTCGACCGCCAGTTCATCGGCCGCGCCGGGCGACAGGGCGACCCCGGCTCCTCGCAGATCTTCGTCTCCCTCGAAGACGAACTCCTCGTCAAGAACATGCGCCCCCTCGCCCGCCTCCTCAAGAGTCGGTCCGGCCGACGCGAGCTCACATCCTCTCCGTTGCTCCGCTCGCTCTTCACCGCCGCGCAGCGCCGCTCCCAGAACCGCGACCGCCTCAACCGCGAATCGGTTCTCCGCCAGGACGACTGGATGGAGCAGAACCTCCCCGGCGTCGGCTGAATCAGCACACCATCACGGAAGGTAGTACCACGGGATCGACGCCCCCGCGTGCGTCGTTGTCCGCCGCCTGTACAGCGACACCTGCGCGTAGTTCGTCGGGGGCGCCTCCGCCGCGCCCATGTACTCGTCGATCAGCTTGTTCGTCGCCACCCACTTGGCCGAACCATCGCAGTACCCGACGTTCACCCCCGTCTCCTTGTGGTTGTTCCACGCGTCCGGGTAGTTGTTCACGCCGTCCTGCCTGCCGATCAGCGGCGAGATGCTCTCGTCGTTGTCATTGTCGAGCACGAGCATCGTCCGCGATGGAAACTGCACCGTCACCGCCGTCTTCAGCAGGCTCGTCGTCGGCGCATCCAGCGTCGCCTCGCCACCGGGCGGAGTCCGGAACCCAAGCTGCGAGCCGATCGTCCCTTTGTTCCGCCCCGAAACCAGCGTCCCATCCGGGTACTTCCCCTCGTCCCACCACGCGAACGTTTCGTACGAGTGCCCGCCCACCTCGTCGATCCGGTCCCGCGCACTCCAGAACAGGTCGTACAAGAAGTCCCGCCCGTACAACTGCACCGCATCCGCGAACTCCGGCTGCTCGCTAAGCATGAAGTTCTCACGCACCTTGTTCCGCGTCGCCGGGCAGATCGCCACCGCGTACGAATCGATGTACTGCGGGAACAGCCACCCCACGTTGTCCTCGAACGAGAAGATCGTCGGCAGGTACACCTCGCGCTTGTTGTCACCCGTGTACGAGTTCGCCCCAAGGCACAACTGCCTCACGTTCGACAGGCACCGCGTCTTCCGGCCGTTCTCCCGCGCCGACCCCAGCGCCGGCAGCAACAGCCCGATAAGCAACGCGATCACCGCGATCACCACCAGCAGTTCGATCAGCGTAAACCCACGCCTTGGACCTTGGTACGTCTCCATGCCCACAGCATACCAGACCGAATAACCCAATCCCATCCGAACCGGCGTTACCAAACGCACATCCCACCCCAGTTTCTCCCCCTCCCCCTTGCCAAATCCCAACCCGTACCTCATCCCCGCCGATGTTGACCCTGTGCGCGGCAACCCGCCGCCCCTCGGGAGGTACCATGCTCGGACAGACCACAACCACAGGCTCGATCGAACTCAACCCCGACGGCTCCGGCCTGCCCGCAGGCCCGCACCCGCTCAACTCCACGCGGACCCTCGTCCTCGCCTTCGCCGGCGCCGACGTCGACAAGTCCGCGCCCGCCATCTCGAAGCTCCACGCCGCCTTCCCGGACAGCGTCGTCCTCGGATGCTCCACCAGCGGCCACATGTTCGGCCCTTCACTCGGTGACGCCACCATCAGCGTCGCCGTGAAGAAGTTCACCCACACCGACCTCACCCTCGCGACCGCCCCGGTCCGAAGCGCCGCCGACTCTCTGCTCGCCGGCCGCGCACTCGGCGAACAACTCAAGCGCGACGGCCTCGCCGGGGTCTTCGTTCTCTCCGACGGCCTGAAGGTCAACGGCAGCGATCTGGTGAAGGGCATGACCGAAGTCCTTGGAAAGGACGTCGTCATCACCGGCGGCCTCGCCGGGGATGGCTCGCGCTTCCAGAACACCTGGCTCCTCAAGAACGGCGCTATCGCCGAGAACTGCATCGTCGCCGTCGGCTTCAAGGGCGACCGCGTCCGCATCGGCCACGGCACGCGTGGTGGCTGGGACGTCTTCGGCATCCAGCGGACCATCACCGAGTCCCGCAACAACGTCCTCTTCAAGCTCGACAACCAGCCCGCGCTCGAGGTGTACAAGAAGTACCTCGGCGAACGCGCCTCTGGCCTCCCCGCCGCCGCGCTCCTGTTCCCTCTGTCCATCAGTATGCCCGAGAGCCCGGAGCACGGCCTTGTCCGGACCATCCTGAGCGTCAACGAGAACGACCAGTCCATGACCTTCGCCGGCGATATCCCGCAGGGCGCGCGCGGGATGTTCATGAAGGCCAACCCCGACCGCCTCGTCGGCGCCGCCACGGAGGCCGGCACCGACGCCACCGGGAACGCCTCGACCCAGCCCCTCATGATCGCCGTGAGCTGCGTCGGCCGTCGTCTGGTCCTCGGGCCCCGCGCCGTCGAGGAAGCCGAGAACCTGCAGGACTGCCTCCCCCCGGGCGGCATCCTCACCGGCTTCTACTCCTACGGCGAACTCGCGCCCTCGAGCTCCGGCTGGTGTTCTCTCCACAACCAGACCATGACCGTCACCGCTATCTGGGAAGAGTAACGTGCACCCGGTCCTCGCCCGCCAGCTCAAGCGCCTCGGACTCGACGAGAGCTCCACGGGGATCGACCCCGCGGCGTGGGCATCGCTGCTCACCGTCATCTCCCGGACCTACGAGCAGGCCGACATGGACCGCGCGCTCCTCGAACGCTCGCAGGAGATCTCCAACAACGAGATGCAGGACCTCCACCTGCGCCTCGAGAACCAGAACGCGAACCTCGAGCAACAGGTCACCCAGCGCACGTCGCAGCTCTCCGAAGCCCTCGAACGCGCCGAGTCCGCCTCCGCTGCCAAGAGCACCTTCATGGCGAAGATGAGCCATGAGATCCGCACGCCGATGAACGGCGTCATCGGGGCAACCGACGTTCTTCTCAAGACCAACCTCGACGACAAGCAACGCAAGTTCATCTCCATCATCCGCCACTCCGGCGAGTCGCTGATGACCATCATCAACGACATCCTCGACTTCTCCAAGATCGAGGCCGGCAAGATGCAGCTCGCCGACCAGGTCCTCGACCCCGCGCAGATCGTCGCCGACGGAGCCGAACTCCTCCGCCCCCTCGCCAGCAAGAAGGGCATCTACCTGCGCGTCAAGGCCGACAACCCGGCCCGCCAGCTCGTTCGCGGGGACGGCGACCGCCTCCGCCAGGTTGCCCTCAACATGATCGGCAACGCGATCAAGTTCACCGAACGAGGCGGCGTCTCCATTTCCCTTTCGCTCATTGGCCGCGACTCCGCGGCCACCGAGTTGCGTCTTGAAGTCTGCGACACCGGGTGCGGAATCTCGCCCGCCGATCAGAAGAAGCTGTTCCAATCCTTTTCGCAGGTCGACCAATCCTCTACCCGCAAGTACGGCGGCACGGGCCTGGGCCTGGTGATCTGCAAGCAGCTCATCGAGATGATGGGCGGCACCATCGCCGTTTCGAGCGAAGCCGGGAAGGGCTCGACCTTCACCGCTTCGGTCGTTCTCCCCAACGCCCGGACCGAGACCCCCGCGCGTCCCGCGCCGGATTCGGGGCCCGCGGAAGCCTTGTCCGGCCGGCCGATCCGCGTGCTGGTTGCGGAAGACAACGAGATCAACCAGATTGTTGTGAGCGAGTTGCTGAACGAGCGGGGCATCAAGTGCGAACTCGTCGGCAATGGGCGGGCTGCTGTCGAGCGGGCGATGTCCGGCGAGTTTGATCTCGTGCTGATGGATTGCCAGATGCCCGAGATGGATGGGTTTGACGCGACGCGTCGCATCCGGGAGATTGAGAAGGAACGGGCCGCGCACCGCCCGCTTCCCATCATTGCGCT
>JBIKMF010000353.1:0-4381 GCA_044359425.1 Phycisphaerales bacterium | reverse complement strand
GTGATTACCCCTGCCGTGGCGAACCTGATTCGCGACGCGAAGACGTTCCGAATCGATTCGGCGATCCAGACGGGCAAGAAGTTCGGCATGCAGCTGCTGGACGACCACCTGTGGACGCTGTACATGAAGGGGACGATCTCGGCGGAGGAGATGATCGACGTGAGCAAGAGCCCGGCGGACCTGCGGGACCGGGTGCACAAGCTGGGGAGAACCATTGGTCGTTCCGAATGGGACGACGATGTGGACATTGGGCCGGAGAAGCCCGGCGAGGCCCCGAAGAAATAAGGCGGCGTATCCATTGCGCCAAACTCCGGGAGTCCGGGGTGTCGGAGATAGGGAAAGAACTTGGTCGGCTCCAACCTTCCGGCTAATCTGGCCGAATCGTTCAAGGCAGACCGCGCGGGTCGTGTGACCTGTGGGGTTTGGATGGATGAGCGGTCGTTTGCTTCTCACGAGGTCGGTCTTCGTGAGGTGCGTGGCAAAGGTCGGGCCGTCGTAGGGATTGGAAAGACATGGCGATCGACCCAGCCGAACTCAAAGGCCGAAAGATCGGGCGAGTGCTCACCAAGCTCGGGAAGGTGACGCGCGAGCAGGTCTACGAGGCGCTCGAGGTTCAGAAGACCCGCAAGGTGCCGCTCGGCCAGTTGATGGTCGAGCTTGGCTTACTCAAGTCCCAGGACGTCGCGGAGGCGTTGGCGGGGCAGGCGGGGCTCCAGTATGTGGACCTGACGCGGTTCGACATGCCGGAGGATCTGCGTTCGGTGATCCCGACCGAGAACATCAAGACGTACGACATCATCCCGATCGAGTTCAACCCGGTGTCGAAGCGGTTGAAGATCGCGATGAAGAGCCCGGACAACTTCCGGGCGGTGGACGATCTTCGGCTGTTGATGGGGTTCAACGTCGAGGCCGTGGTGGCGGACGGGACCATCATCGACGCGCAGATCAAGAAGTACTTCTCGAAGTCCGAGTCGATCAAGGACGTGGTGTCGGACCTTGCCAAGGACACCTCGAAGTTCGAGGGGTTGGCGGGCGACAAGTCGATCGATCTGGACAAGATCAAGGAAGCCTCCGAGGACAACCAGGTCATCAAGCTGCTGAACCTGGTGCTGATGCAGGCGATCAAGGATCGGGCGAGCGATATTCACTTCGAGCCGTTCGAGAGCGAGTTCAAGATGCGGTACCGCATCGACGGCGTGCTCTACGAGATGGTTCCGCCGCCGAAGCAGCTGGGGCCGGCGATCATCAGCCGCGTGAAGGTCATGGCGGGTCTGGACATCGCCGAGCGGCGACTCCCGCAGGACGGCCGTATCGAGCTGAAGCTGGGCGGGAAGCCGGTGGATCTCCGCGTGGCGATTCTGCCGACGATCCACGGCGAGTCGTGCGTGATGCGTGTGCTTGACCGTGGCAACGTGGAGTTGGCGATCGAGCGCGTGGGGCTTCGTCCGGACGACCTGGAGACCTTCCTGGCGCTCATCAACCGACCGAACGGGATCGTGATTGTCACGGGGCCCACTGGTTCGGGCAAGACGACGACGCTGTACGCCGCGCTCGCGAAGCTGAACGACATCGAGACGAAGGTGCTGACGGCGGAGGACCCGGTCGAATACGACATCGACGGGCTGTGCCAGTGCGGCGTGAACGAGGACGCGGGGACGACGTTCGCGAAGCTGCTGCGGTCGTTCCTTCGTCAGGATCCGGACGTGATTCTGGTGGGCGAGATCCGCGACCTGGAGACCGCGCAGATCGCGGTGCAGGCGTCGCTGACGGGCCACTTGGTGCTGAGCACGCTGCACACCAACGACGCGCCGTCGAGCATCATCCGTCTGGTGGACCTGGGCATGGAGCCGTTCCTGCTGACCGCGACGATCGAGGGCATCGTGGCCCAGCGTCTGGTGAGAACGATCTGCAAGCACTGCAAAGAGGAATACACCCCCAAGGAGGAGGAGCTGATGGAGCTCAACCTCACGCCGGAGGCGATCCGGGGCAAGCACTTCATGCGTGGGCGTGGGTGCGAGAACTGCAACAAGAGCGGGTACCGCGGGCGTATGGCGATCTTCGAGCTGATGGGCATGGACGACGAGCTTCGTGAGCTCATCATGAAGAACGCCAACACGACCCTGCTGCGGAACCACGCGAGGAAGAAGGGGATGCGGACGCTCCGCGAATGCGGGCTGCTCGCGATCTACGAAGGACAGACGACGATTGACGAAGTTGTGCGAGAGACCATCGCGGAAGAGTGATCCAACTGCCTTGATCGAGAACCGGGCGCGATGGGCGTCCGCCAGACCGGAGTGAACCATGCCGACCTTTGCGTACGAAGCACTGAACGCCGCGGGAAAGCCTCAGAAAGGCACGATCGAGGCCGCTTCCACCGACGAGGCGATCCAGCGGATCAAGAGCCAGGGGTTCTTTCCCACGGCTGTTCGTGAGCAGAAGCTGAAGAAGGGCGGCGAGGCGGGGGAGGCGGGCGGTCCCGCGAAGGCGAAGAAGAAGAAGAAGCGTTCGATGGCGATGGGCGGGGTCAGCGCGAAGATCCTGACGACGTTCACGCGTCAGCTCTCGACCCTTCAGGACGCCGGTCTGCCGCTGCTGCGTTCGCTCCAGATTCTGGAGAGCCAGCAGAAGCCCGGCAAGCTCAAGAACATCCTCATCGGCGTGTGCGAGGAGGTCGAGGGTGGTTCGTCGCTGTCGGAGTCGATGGCGAAGTACCCGCGTGCCTTCGATCACCTGTACACGAAGATGGTTGCCGCCGGCGAGATCGGCGGCGTGCTCGACATCATCCTTCAGCGTCTCGCCGAGTTCATGGAGAAGAGCGAGCGTCTGAAGCGGAAGATCAAGGGCGCGATGGTGTACCCGATCGTCGTGATCGTCATCGCCTCGCTGATTCTGACCGGCATCATGGTCTTCATCATCCCGAAGTTCGAGGAAATCTTCACCGACTTCGGCGTTGCGCTGCCCGCGCTGACCGTCTGGCTGATCAACACCAGCCGCTGGTTCGCGGGCTCGAACCCCGGGCAGCAGATCCCAGGTTGGATCGTTGCGCTGCCGTCACCGATCATCGCGTGGGTCGCGTGGAAGCTCATCCGTCGCGCGGGTCCCGGCCGTGCCGCGACCGACCGCATCCTGCTCTTCCTGCCGGTCTTCGGCACCCTGGTCCGCAAGACCACGATCGCCCGCTTCACGCGGACGCTGGGCACGCTGATCTCCGCGGGTGTGCCGATCCTCGAGGCCGTGAAGATCACGAAGGAAACCAGCGGCAACTACGTGTTCGAGAAGGCCCTCGAGAAGGTCCACGACTCGATCCGCGAAGGCGAAGGGTTTGCCTCTCCCCTGCGTGCCAGCAAGACGTGCGACGCGATCGTGGTGAACATGATCGACGTCGGTGAGGAGACGGGCGAGCTGGACGCGATGCTCCTGAAGATCGCGGATAACTACGACGAAGAAGTCGACGTCGCGGTGGCCTCGCTGGTCAGCCTTCTCGAACCGTTGATGGTCGTGGTGCTGGGCGTGCTCGTCGGCACGATCGTCGTCGCGATGTTCCTCCCCCTGGTCGCGATGCTCAACTCGCTCAACAGCGGCGGCCTCTGATCCCTCAACGAGAGCAACACCATGCCCACGACCAGCACATCACCAGCCACCCGAAGGAGCCCCGCGGGCCGCGCGTTCACGCTGCTCGAGGTGCTCTTCTCAATCCTGGTCATCGGCATCCTGCTGGGGCTCCTCGTCGTGGGTCTGCAGGCGGCCGGGGTCTTCGCCCGGGGTTCCGCGGACCGCCAGGCGGTCGGCGCGATCTCCCTAGGGGTGCAGCGGTTCCAGGAGCAGTTCGGGTTCGCCCCGCCGCTGATCAAGGATCACGCCTTGGCCCCGACGGCAATCGAGGAGGCCGGGGGTACCCAGTTTTATGCTGTCTATGTTCCGGCGAACGCCGCGGACATTCTCGTGCTCCGGCCGCCGCTGGTTCCAAACAACCCGGCCAACCCCAACCCGTTTCTTGACCGTCGCTACAGCGAGCTCTCGCTCTCGTTCTATCTCTGCGGCGCGGACGATACCCGCTTGCTCCGGACAGGTGCGATCGACCTGCCGATCGACGGTGTGCGAGGCCCCGGCTTCTTTACCCCGCGTCGGGACGGTACCTTCGAGATTCCGCGCGACCTGCTCCGCCCGGCCGGCGCTGCCGAGTCTCGTCGCGTCTCCGCTCGAAACGAATCGCTCATCGCCCTCAACTCTCCGAACGTGACGCTGGGTGGCGTGCCCGAGCCGACCCCCGCGCCCCTCCCGCCTGAGTTCTACGCCCATCCGCGCCTCAAGGACCGCAACGCGGTGCCCATCCGCTACTACGTCTGGATCGGCGGGCGCGAGCAGCCCGCCAACAGCGGCA